>DUIL01000055.1:0-17727 GCA_013330385.1 Candidatus Thalassarchaeaceae archaeon | reverse complement strand
CTTTCTTCCTTTATTCTCCCTACTGGTTCCCCCTCTGTTGCTCACTTACATCTAGCTCGAACTATAGTCAGAAGAGCCGAACGCGAGGCCTGTGCGATGCGAGAAGAGGTCCGCCTCGAGGTCATCAGCTATCTGAATCGGCTCTCCGATCATTGCTTTGTTTTAAGTCGCTGGTTAACTCTCAAAACAGGTGGCGAAGAAACCCTATGGACACCCCTGGGAAAGCGTAAGTGAATCGTTTTCAAGATTCTTTTATGCAAGTGCATTTGTTGATTGTAAATATGAGTGAGCACTTCTTAGCAATTGCTTTTCTTGAGGAAATGTCAATAGAGATTCTGCTTCTTCAAAATTTAGCCACAGATAATTTGTATGCTCATGAGACAATGTCACATTCAATTCATTTGTAGATGCAATATACCAAAACACCTGCTTTGGAACCTCTCGTCCTCTACGCATGAATGTGTATTCAGTTCTATCTCGCCAGCCTAAATCAATCTCTATTTCTTCAATTCCAGTTTCTTCTGCTAGTTCGCGCCTAGCAGTTGTGTAATGATCTTCTTCTCCTTCGACATGACCCTTTGGATATGACCAATGACCCTGTGGATATTGTAGGAGAAGAACACTATCGAAATTGACCAGAATGAATCCGCACGATGTCTCCATGAGAGGGGGGAAGGGGCTCTTCCATATCTTCATTTTCCTCCACATTCCTTTCGATATTTCGAAATTAGTAGAGATATTCCGAACAGTGAAACCCTATGTAGGGAAGGCAAACCGGAAACACATGGTTGCCCTCTTCACCTCTGAATCTGTATGTGCCGGGCACCCAGATAAGGTGTGTGACGCAATCTCTGATTCAATAGTCGATGCATGTCTGAAAATAGACCCCAAGGCACGTGTTGCAGTCGAGACATTAGTCAAAGGAATGCAAGACCAAGCGGTCATTGTTTTAGCTGGTGAGGTAACGTTGAACGGATTAGCCCCTGAATACGAATCAATTGCTCGAAAGACTGCTGCACGCATCGGTTACACAAACCACTCTATTGGTATGGACGCTACTTCAAGCGAGTATTGTGAGGTAGAAGTGCACATTACGACTCAGGCTGCAAATATTGCTCAGGGAGTCGATGGGGATTCTTTGGATGATGTCGGCGCTGGCGATCAAGGAATGATGTTCGGTTATGCCTGCACTGAGACTGAAGCCGAGAAGGAATTGACAGGGCGCTTCTTCCCACTACCTGCCGCCCTTGCGCAACGCATTTGCCGACGCCTCGACATGATTGTGGCTAGTGGTGAAATTGATTGGGTTAGGCCCGATGGTAAGAGCCAAGTCACAGTAGAATACGATTCAGAGGGCAATCCAATGCGAGTTCACACAGTTGTAGTTGCGATTCAACACGATGACGCCCTGAAGGAGCGCTTTGGCGGCGATATTGAAGCCGAGCAGGCTCATATCCGAGAAGTAATCAAGAGTGAAGTTGTCGAACACGCAATACCTGCACATTGGATTCAGAGTGAATACATACTACATGTCAATGGTACCGGGCGTTTTGCAGATCCTGGTGGCCCTTATGCAGATGCAGGAATCACCGGGCGTAAGATTGTCGTTGACACATATGGTGGTATGGCACGCCATGGTGGTGGAGCTTTTTCTGGAAAGGATCCAACCAAAGTAGATCGTTCTGCTACATACTACGCACGTTGGGCGGCCAAACACGTGGTGGCAGCAGGTTTAGCTTCAAAATGTGAAATCCAAGTCGCTTATGTTATCGGAGTCGCACAGCCCGTGAGCCTTCGAGTTGACGCCTTTGGAACAGGAGTAATTAGTGATTCGGAATTAACTGAGCGAGTTGTTAGAGTCTTCGATTTCCGTCCAGCAGCGATTGCTAATGAGTTGAAACTGCATCGGCCACTTTACTCGGTGACCGCAGCCGGTGGACACTTCGGGCGACCACCTACTTCAGCAGGTGAATTTGAATGGGAACGTATTGAAGAGTCCCGTCTTCAAGCCCTGCAATCTTGACCGATGCACACATCAAGACCAAGTTGGCCGGAGGGTCATGGTGCGCGAGCTGATACGTCTCGAAGACGTGCACCGTTCCTTTGGGCCAGTTAAGGTTCTAGAAGGTGTCAACTTACGTATTGACGAAGGTGATAACATAGGCGTAGTTGGCCATAATGGGGCTGGAAAAACCACTTTATTGCGAACAATTTCTAACCAAGATCAAGACATTGGTGACATCACTTTTGCTCCAGGTTTGCGACTAGCATTTTTGACTCAGGTACGCGATATTGATGAAGGTGCAACACTTGAGCAAGAACTCAATCGAAGAGGTCGCCAATTCCAAGAGTTGGAAGAGGAAATTTCAGCCTTAGAAATGAAGATGGCGACCCCATCGTTCTATGATGGTGAGTGGCAAGGAGACATGGATCGATATCAGGAACTTCAAGCAATGATGGCTCGAAGTGGCGGAACCAATGTTGCAAGCCACGCTCAAGAGATTCTCAAGGCACTTGATTTGGCGCATCACCCGATAGAAATGCCGCTTGCAGACCTTTCAGGTGGTGAACGCGCCAAGGTAGCCCTTGCACGTCAGTTAGTAGGCCTCTCTGAGATAGACGTGTTCTTTCTTGACGAACCTACGAATCATCTCGACTTAGCCACTTTAGACTGGTTGGAAGGTTTCCTCAAGACATTCGAAGGGGCTCTATTGATAGTTAGTCACGACAGATATTTTCTCGATCGAGTTTGCAATGCTATTGTTGAGATTCAGGATACACACTCAAAAGGATATCAAGGTAATTATTCATCCTTTATTCAACAGAAAGAACTCTTTTTGCAGACCCTTTCGGAACGTATAGACAAGACATCAAAAGAAGTCAAGCGATTGAAAGGTGCAATGACTTCAATGAAACGCGCTAACAAGTATGACAAGTCAATTTCTCAGAAGCATTTCATGCTGATGCGTGCACAACGAGAACTTCGATGGTTGAAATCTCTCAAACCACGTCAACGCAGAGGTCTGAATTTTTCCCTCAAATCCACGGAAAAGAGCAGTTTAGAAGTTCTCGATTTCCGCAACGCTTCTCTAACCTTTGAAGGATTAAATAGGCCCATCCTCAATAGTTTGGAAGTAGGTGTTTCAAGAGCACAAAAGATAGGCATCGTAGGTCCGAATGGAGCTGGAAAAACCAGTTTATTGAGAATAATCAACGGCGAATTGGAATTAGATGAAGGTATTATTGATGTCAAACCTGGAGTTCAGATAGGATATTTCCACCAAGATCACCGTTCTCTAAATTTCGATTTAACTCCGGTCGAACAGGTTCGTGCGCTTAAACCAAGAATGGATTATGGTGACATTCGAGCGCTTCTCGGTCGTTTTCAATTTACCACTGAAATGGTTGAGACTAAACTGAGTAAATTGAGTGGTGGCGAACGAGCGCGAATAGCCATGCTCAAATTACTTCTTGAAGACAATAATCTCCTTCTTCTCGATGAACCAACGAACCACTTAGATACTGATGCGAAGGAAGCTCTTGAAGAGGCTCTTCAAGAATATGAAGGAAGTATAATCACAGTATCTCACGATAGATGGTTTCTGGATAAAGTGTGTGACACAATATGGGAATTGCCCGGTGACGGTAGTATGTGGATATGGCCAGGGAATTATACAGACTTCATTCGCCTTAAGAGAAAAAATAGCGATTGAGAAAGTTCTGGTGTTACTTCATTAAAACAATCAGAAATAGGGCCTTTTCGGACCTGTCCGGCCCCCCCTCTATGGGTGATTAATACTCTGACCATTTATGGTCCGAAGCCCAACCCACCAAGACAACCTCTTCAACAGCAATTCTAGGCAACGAAGAAATATACGACAAATCCAACTTGCAATCACTCTTGTTACACTAATGCTAGCCTCTCTTGCTATGCCGTCAATTCAAGTTGAAAGGGTCGAATTAGAGGAGGATTCGGTGAGGAATTTCACTGCTAATGGGACCATCGACGAATCTGATGCCCAAACCCTTCTGACCAATCTTAATGCCAACAATCCGATTGATGTCATGGGGGTTATGGATGATACCAATAAGATACATTTGGTTTGGATAGAGAATTCTAGTGCACCATTGCTTCGGTACGCTCTCATTCAAATTTCATCTGCAATCGACACGATTTTGATTTCAACAACTCAAGTTGGCGGAAACAATTCAACATCTCTCTCAAGTCCATCAATGGTTATTGATTCCGCAGGGCGGGCACATATTGTTTGGGAAGTTACCGATACTGAAATCCTCTATACAATCCTTGATCCATCTGAGGATGATCAGGATGGTTCAGAAGGAGATATCACTAACATGACAGTCGTCTCACACACCGTTGCAGATGGTTCAGGAACTCGCTCAGACCCAGATATCGCTGTTGACACTTATGATGCTGTTCACATTGTTTGGGTTGATTCATTTGACCCTCAGGGCCTTTACTTTGGTAGCCCATTAGTATACTACTGCATGCTGGCTGAAGATGCCAATAATGGATTCCAAGTTTTAATCAATAACACATTGGTTACACCTGCTCTTGGATTCCGCGGGAATCCAGCAATAAGTATGGGAGCCAACAATACTGTAGTCATTGTTTGGGAGGATACCCGAGGTTCAATGGTTGAGTATGTTGGTTTATTGGATTCATCAGGTTCTATGACAACTGAATGGATTGACATGTGTGCTGTATTTTATGGTGGAACTCTCACAACCGGTGAGACTTTTGTCGGAATTAAACCAATGCTTGAGGCTGCAAATATCACCGTTCTCGAAACTTTGTAT
Source organism: Candidatus Thalassarchaeaceae archaeon (assembly GCA_013330385.1). Classification (GTDB taxonomy): domain Archaea; phylum Thermoplasmatota; class Poseidoniia; order Poseidoniales; family Thalassarchaeaceae; genus MGIIb-O1; species MGIIb-O1 sp12570u. The sequence continues at coordinate 12,906 of DUIL01000055.1, read as the reverse complement.
ACCCTTAGTGGTAACATGAATAACGCGGGTTCACATAGTAATTGTGCAAATGCGATGAGTACTGGTGACGATGGCTCAAACGGTCCACGTAGTACATCTCTTGGTCAGAATAATTCTGATACATCTGGTGGAATCAGACCTTTGACAGAAGTCATGTACAATGGTTCTGCTTTTTCTATTCCATCAGATTGGGGATATTACTCTGAGATGTGGGGGCCTGGTTCAACATGGGCTTGTATGTCATGGCGTGATGGAACTGGTTCTATGCCAGGAAACCCTGCAACAGCGGCTGACCACATCTGGAATCCAAACGCCACTAAGTTGGTGATTCCAGTATCAGACGAGGGTCCATTTGGTGGTTCCCCTGCTCTTAATGCCGACGATTATCAAAGCATCAATGAAGCTCATCAAGCTTGTCTTGAAGCCGGAGTGACACCAGTACCTGTTGCAGGAACATTGTCATACGGTCCAAATACGAATTTGTACAACGACACCCACGTACGCTCGCATATGATGGATCTAGCCCATTGTCCAGATATTTCTCAAGTGGGTATTCATGCCCGAAATTGCAATGGAACAACAGTGCAGACCACTGATGCTGGTGGAGAGATGTTTTACTATCCAACAGAAGAACTTACAGATTTCTATGGTGATTTTGAAAATGGTGCATTAGGAGGAAGTTGGTATACAAATGGTGCTGCCAATTGGGCTGTTCAGAGTAACACAGTACTAGCAGGAAATTACTCAGCTCAATCCGGAAATATCACTCATAGTCAGCACTCATCTCTAGAATATACTGGTGCAATGAATGATGGCACAATGTCATTCAATTGGTCTGTATCAAGTGAAGCAAACTACGATTATTTGTTATTCTGTGTAGATAACCCAACCTGCTCCCCATCATCATTTACTGCTGCGTGGTCAGGATCCGCTAATGGGACATATAGTGCTGTAGTTTCTTCCGGTTATCACACATACACATGGATGTATTACAAGGACGGAAGTGTTGATGGAGGAAATGATACAGCATGGATAGACGAGGTAAAATTACCAATTGCTTCATACACCGATGAGATGAATCAAATGGTAGATTCGATTATCAATTTGACAACTAGTAGTGGAGCAACAAACACATTCCTTTCCGTTCTCAATCCTTATTCAATCCTCTCTAATCCTCGAAGCAGTTGGTCTGTAGGAGACTCTGGTCATGGCATAGATGAATCAACTGGTCAATACACCGAGGATATAGGGCCTGAGACAGATTGGTATTGGCAAGATGATGGTAGCGGCTGGGCCTCAATCGGCCATCTAGTTCTAGTCAATGACACCCGACTGACCCAAGGTCACACGTGGGCGATGAATCCTGATGTCAATGTCGATGACGATGGAAATATCCACGTGGTCTGGATTGATGGGCGCAGCCAATTCCCCTCCAAAGAGGGCCCTAGTCAATTGCATTATATGCAGATAGATCCAACTCGCGCCGGTGAATTGGATGGAGAAGCTGAAGGGCTTAATCTTGAGGAAACAGTTGTTGTCAAAGATACAGCAATCCCCCATTCCAACCTTATCTGGGGCGCTAATCCACGAGTTGATTTCGACCGAGATGACTCTATTCACATTACTTGGTTCGAAACTCAAGAAAGTAAGGAAAATACTCCAGGTATCGTAGAACTCCGATGGACTCGAATCCAATCTCCAATTATGAATGGATTTGATGAATTACCACTCAATCGTTACCTAACTCAGGCTTACAGTGTAGTCAATACTAGAACAATAACCAGTAGTACTCAGAATCTAATGGGAATATTTGGTAGTGAATACTCAGCTAGCGCTCAACCGATTGTAAAGTTCGAGTGGCCTGAGCGCACCATTGCTTGGACTGCTAATGACTGTTCTAATCTCGAGAGCCAAGCCGACAAGTGGGATGTATGTATGTGGAATGAGGACATGTACGATATGGAGCTTGACCTAAGTCCAACAGAGAGTGGTTCCAAGACAATGCAACCAGGACAATCCGTCGAAGCAAATCTAAATTTGAGAGGAATACTAATTCCTGGAGATAGCGATATTGTCACATTGTCTGCAAATGGAGCGCCAGAGGATTGGGAATTATCTGTAGGTTTTGGTTCAAACTACCAACCCTCAACAACTCTAGTTGAAGGTAGTAGCGAGGAAGTCAATTTGCTTATCCGAGCACCAGATATTCGTTTAGTGGATGAAGACCAATCATTCGATATTACAATCGTTGTTCAATCAACTACCGATGAGCACGCTACTGCTGAACAAATAATTCATGTAGATTTAGTCAATGAAAATAATTGGAATGATGACGATCAAGATGGCATTCTCGATGATGTGGACGCATGCCAATTTGGCGAATCAGATTGGTATTCAGGTCCAATGACAGATCACGATAGTGATGGTTGTCAAGATTCGGCAGAGGATGATGATGATGATAATGACGGCATTCTCGACGATTTGGATGAATGCCCTAAGGGTGCGATGAATTCCGATCGAGTAGATGCAGATAATGATGGATGCGACGATGTATTAGAAGATACAGATAATGATGGAGACGGTGTCCCTAACCACTTGGATTCATGTCCAAATGGTGCACAGTATTGGTCTGCATATTCAACAGATCACGATGGAGATGGTTGTCGTGACCCCGATGAGGATGACAATGATGACAATGATCCATATCTGGATGTTGATGATAATTGTCCTACAGGAGTAATCGGCTGGACGGGCCAGGCATTTGATCACGATTCTGATGGTTGCCAAGATCTTGAGGAAGATTTGGATGACGATAATGATGGAGTTGAAGATAAAGATGACTCATGTACCTATGGAATGCTGGACTGGATATCCGATGAAACTTCAGATCACGACGGCGATGGGTGTAATGATGTGAAAGAGGATACTGATGTGGATGATGACGGAATACAAGATTCCCTTGATAGTTGCACCACCGGAGAATTCGGCTGGGATTCAGGACCAATTACTGATTGGGATAGTGATGGTTGTCATGATTTGAAGGAGGATGATGATGATGACAATGATGGTTATCTAGATTCAGAAGATAATTGCCCTCGAAGCCTATCATGGCAAATTATCGATGCCGATCTTGATGGGTGCGATGATAGAAATGAGGATAAAGATCTAGATAATGACGGTATTGAATCTTCTGAAGACAACTGTGAGAATAATCCTTTACAGGGTTGGGTTTCTTCCTTAAATTCAGATAGGGATCAAGATGGTTGTGCCGATGCAACTGAAGATGATGATGATGATGGCGATGGTGTTCTAGATGATATTGATTCTTGCAAACTGAGTATTCGAGTTACTTTCGACCACGACTCAGATGGCTGTATGGATGAATTTGACCTTGATGATGATGGTGACGGAGTTCCAGACACTCGAGATCAGTGTGCACATGGTGCAATTGGTTGGACTTCAAAAGAGGAGACTGACATCGACGGCGATGGATGCTGGGATACTGTAGAGGATATGTCTCTACCTCGTGGCATAGTCGAAACCATCCAAGACTCACCCATATTGATGTCAATTGTGGTGGCTACAGCATTTGTTGCTATGGCTGGAGCCACAATTGAGACACGACGCAGAACGCGCAACCGCAAGAGAGTTAATGATTCCACACGAGAGGTTATTCGTTCTATGGAGGACAATGAAAGAGGAGTCTGGGGTGTCAAAACAGAGACGATAGATACACCAAAGATGACTCAGAAAGTACCCGAGAACCACCTTCAGAACTTAATCGATACGGGTTATTCTCCAGAAGTAGCTAGAGCAATAATTCAGTCTGAATTGGCATTACGAGAAAATATGGATGAGTGAGCGCAATGAACTTTGGAGAAAGCGGCGTTAAGCCGTTATTTCTCTTCATTCACCCTCTGAGCATCTTGAAAACCCCAAGGGGGGACTGAATGATGCGAGGCAAGCATATGCGAGCGGTCAGGGTTGAGTGCGCTTTTGGGGCATTAGAACACGATCCAAGAGCCATAGCAGCCTTGCAGTGCATCTCTTGGGACTTTCGCTCGATGGTTGGAATTGTAGAGGGTAATCTGCGTTTGATGGTTGAATGTATCACGATAGATGGAAATTGTCCCGATCCAAGTTCATTCGTCAATGGAATAAGAATAGTAGAGATTCTTGAAGAATGGCAAACAGAGGTGTTAACCCATCACCTTGTAGTGATGGAATTTGCAGCTGATTTTGTCGGCCATTACTTCCACGGGGGCGATCTTGCTATCCTCTCTGGTTCGAACTTCACATCAAGTGGCCTTGTACTCCAAATTGCCGGCCGTCACGATACTATGGTTCGTTTCCTTTCAGATATACGTTCAAAAGTTCCAGTGGAACGAGTTACCAAAGCAAAGGGCTCAGAAGGTATTGTTCAGAAGGGTCCTACTCTACAACAACATCGTGTAGTTAGAATGGCGCATAAATATGGCTGGTATGAAGTGCCAAAGCGAACATCTATTCGCGAACTAGCTGAAAAACTCGGCCTTTCAAAATCTACAGTATCCGAGCAATTGGTGAAGGCCGAAGGCGAAATAGTTGCTAACTTCTTAGATCATTCTTCAGGTTCAGAATGAATCTAATCTTGTCTGCTGCACTCTATTGACAAACCAAGAGTTTACCAAATCCTTCGGCGCAGAAACTCTTGGAGCCGCGTAGTTAACCGCTTCATTCAAACTATCAAATTGTCTTGGAGTTTGCTTCATTGCCTCACGTACTGTTTCTCGAATCAGCCAAACTCCCACAGGTGCCCAATATCCTTCACCTATATCTCTCCAAATTAGACACCCTCCTGATTTTCCTACTGAATCGAGGTGCTCAAGAACACCTAATCGGGCTGCATAGTAAGCTCCAGTTACTCGATCTGCATATTTTGTTCGGGGTTTGAGGTCTTCCCAATCTCCGAGTACTTTGCCTTCTTCGGCCCATAGAGAACCCCGAGTCCACGCTTCTAACATCTGGAAAGCCCAGAGTCCAGGGGTGAGAATGATATGGAAGCGGTTATCCAAGTATGTTGCTTCATAAACGAGTATTTTATCTACAGATGGATTGTCTCTGACCTTATTCCACAACCGCTTTCCTAAGATATCATCAGTTGCAGTAATACTCCATCTTGTAGGAACTAGTTTACGTCCTTTTGCTCGCCCCAAAACCCCAGCAGATAGTAAACGAGACAAGTGAGCCTCACCGATGTTAGTTTGTACTAGTTCATCCATAGCATCAGTAGCAAGAAGATCGACTTCTCCAGCAACGGAGTCAACTTTTCGAGGTATACTAGAGTTCCCAACAACTTCTGCCCGTAATACCTCTCCTGTAGGTCCTAATGGTGTGCTCATACTGTCGAAGGTTGGAGAACTTCCTATTCGAATAGAATTGGCAAAATCTAATTCAATATCAACTGCCTTTTCAGCCATTGCAATTTCTTGTGTTGTTTCTAACATCTGACCTGGTTTACGTGCTTCAACAACCCGCATGCGTGTCCCTCCTGTAATCAAATTAGCATGACGGGCAGCCACTTCCTCGAGAGGCTTACCAAAGAGGTCAGCAGGGTCTCCTGTTGTCAATGAACTCATTTCGGAGTCATCATCAGGAAGCCAAGATGCACTCGGCCCCGCTCTAACATCAGGATATCCATAACGACCAACGAAGAGTTGCGGAGGACTCGGACCAATCATCTCATCGATGGAAGTGGCTTGAACAACTGGTAACTTACTGCGAACCTCTGCAAGAAGTGGGCAGGGATTGATTCCACACATACTTCGAATCCCACGGCAGTCAAGGCATTCGGGGAACATCTGTGTTGAAATCCAAATTGATTGCTATTAGCCATACCCCATGACTCGTCCATTAAGTGGTCGTCTTGATAGGGGAGTTAAGCCTCGCAGCAATAGAGGATTTCAGATGAGCCGTTTGACAGCCATGCAACTTCAACAATTGATTGGTTTACCTGAGTATGAACAAAACCTTGCAATTGACAGATTATCACGTGAACTCGGTATTCCTTCGGATGAGATAAGGACAGAGATAGAATTACTTGATGAAGGAATTAGTAGCAAACAAATATCTAGTCCCTCAATACCAGTCCCTCAGAAGAAATCCCGTTTTAATTTTCGACGAAAGGAGACTGAGTCCTTGGATGGCGGACCTAATTTCATCGATGATTCCTCCAAATTTCGTTTCGGGTATGACCCCAGTCATGATGGGAAGAAGAGGCAAGAACAGGTCAATCAAGCGATAGTATGTCCCAATTGCAGTTCGCCATTAGGAATCCCAGACATCCGCCCAATCAAAGTCATATGTCCCTCTTGTGGGGCTGAAAATACCTATGAAAACTGAAGTCAGATACCCCAGTATCGGTTACTTCCATCTTCTTCAGTTTCTGCAGAAATTGATTCAACAATAGTCCTCAAGAAGTAATACACAATTAATGCAAATACTGGAAATCCCCATGTTTCTGAGACAGTACTGAAATCGAAGGGATAGTCGCCTCCACCCATTTCTGCAAGAAGTACCTCAATAACCGCCTTTGAGACTGTGTATACTACAACTCCTAGGCCAATCAAGAGCATACTCTGTCCAGTGAAGGAACCTTCTTTCCAACGTAGAACACCTAGAGAGAATACAAATGAGAAGGTGGCAAAAAGAATCCATGTCAATGCTTGGTCTATGGCAATTATCCAAACGGAAATATTACGATTAACCGCGTCCAAATTAAATTCATTAATTCCATTAAATGATTCAGTTACATAGAGTTCAAGAGCGGCTGTACTACTGTAGAACACTTGATAGGCAGTTAGAATTGATAATAATACGGAGACAATAGACAAACTCCACAACAAAGTCGACCAAATCCCTCCTGTTGCACTTTCTCTCATATCATTCATCAGCCGATCTAGTTGTTGTTCCCACCCTAGGCCCTTAGCAAGTATCCAGATGCCAATTATGAGTGGCATTGCTCCAATCAGAATTCCTCCATTGGGGAGAATCAAACCCAGCCCAAGAATCATCAAGAAAAGTGCAATTGGAACAAGGAGGCGAGCTCTCCACCTTGGGTCTTCTATTGCCTTAGCGACATAGTAGTAAGTGCTCTCAATTCCTCTTGATTGACGGACTATAATTTTCTCCACATGTTCTACTCTGACTCTAGATGTAACAATGGGCATCGATGCCTCATCTTCAGCCCCATCCGTGACGAGTACTGCGCTATCTGGTTGAAATTCCTGAATCACTTCATCCAGTTGACTAGCAATAGCTCGGTCGGAGCGCGGGCCAACTCTAACATCACCGGTCAATATTGCAATCTCAACTTGGTCATTTCCTTCAGCTCGCTCTACTAATCGGTCATGGTGATGTAGTGCCCCGAGAATTGCATTTGTGTCAGATTCCTCCGGATCGGCAATCCCGAGTTTCAGAGCGGCGGTAAGAGTTGCTTTTCTTCCGATTACAGGCCCTCTAATTCCAGCTTTGACACCAAGATCATTGTCTCGGTCAATGCTTAGAACTAGTGTCCGACTCAACTGCTATCCCTCCGATATGGGGTGCGATGAAACGAACTCCTCTATGAAGAATCGTCCGTCTCGTGCTGTTCTGAAGCGTCTTCAACATGTTCAGATTGTTTCCCAACCTCTACATTTTGATGTTCTTCTTGATATCTTCTGCGTTGTTTCGCTCGAAGATATTTCATTGGATGATTCATCCATTCTTGATCACAAAGTCGGTCATCTCCATGGCTAATAGGACACCTTGCACCAGTCTTTAGTGCTGGACAACCATGAGGTGTATATTGGTGCTCATAGATGTGATTTACCTGGTAAGCAGTAGTCTCTGCATTGTAATCTGGAGCATTAGCGAAGAATGAACTTGTAATTTCAGGAGTATGACTCATGGCTCTTGACATTGCTGCGAGAAATACCCTTCCAGTGTGATTGACGTTAATTCCCTGTGCTAATTCAGCAACAGCCGATTCAAAGCAAGGTGGCCAATCTTCTCTTACTGCAGCAGACATCGGCATATCCGCTTTGACTCGTTCACTCAGCAGTCCAAGGATACGATCTACAGGGTCGGCGAACAATCCAGCAAAAGCATCGTCCATTTTCGCCATTCGATTTGCACAATCTTCAGTTAATGATTGACGAACTCTTTCCTTCAGTAGCCTTGCAGTACGTTGTCTACTAGTTTCGCCAACACCAGCATCCATTCTCACCCAACCCTCCTTGACAGGGCGGTTAACTAATCTCCAGTAACGACCTGAAACTTTTGGACACAATTCGATGTAATCGACCATTGGAACGTAATAAACAATCTCAGTTGTTCCGGGTATTGATTCACTTCTTATGTCTGAGAGGTAGGTTCTAGCGATGGTGTCAAAGTTAGTCTCATCAATTCCAAATAACTGATCTGCCCTACTTGCTTCACCTTCTACCCAACGATTTAGTAATCTATCTTCAAAAGAAGCACATACGATTAGCATGGCATGTAGAAATGATAGTGTTTCAGTCATTCTACCAAGTTCGGAAGAAATGTCGACAGTAGTTGCGGCATCAATCCCTTCCTTGTGAGTAACAGCTTCAACCAATCTTAAATTTCCTCTTTTTCGAACATCTTCTAACCAAGGTTCTTCGATCAAACCCTGTACGTCAATACCATTGCTACTGAGTTGGTTGCGAATGAACTCACTACTCTGTGGAAGGAACGGATATCTAGCCAACACGGCTTCATCTTCGATGACCGGTGGCATCAATGGCATTGGCATATTAGCAGTCAATGGGTCGAGAGGGTATTTCAAGCCTCACCGAACCCTTCCACTGGAGAGGGCAGGATGAATCACACTGAAAGAGAGCTTCTTGCGGTTGATGAACGAGTCCTATTAATCCAAGATGAAGTTCGTCAGTTTTTTTCTTGGAGTCTTGAAGAGGACTTGGAAAGCGCCGTCGCATTATGCTCAATTATTGACAATTCAGAAGTGGAATCGTGGTCCCAATCACGAAGAGCACAGACTGTAGCAAATCTACACCGCCGCCTTGTTTTGAGACCCACTGATGTAGCAATATTGGGTGCAGCAATTTCAGTTGAAGAAGTAAAGAAAATTCTCCCCAGCAACACTCTGATAATTGCTGCTGATGGTGCGATAGGCGTTCTCAATGAACTCGCTGAATCAGACTCAGATCGAGCATGGTCTCGCATAGCCTGTTTGGTTAGTGACGCCGATGGTGGTGAAGGGACGATTGCCGCTGTGAAAAGAGGAGTACCAATTATTCTTCATGCTCACGGAGACAATCAAGCCGCTTGGTCGTCACTTGTGGAGTTGGCAGCTTCACAACGAACTCCGCCTCCATTGGTACTCACACACCAAACCCCTGATACAATTAGAGGAATGCACAATCCAGGAGGTTTTACGGATGGTGACCGAGCGGTTTGTTTTGCATTATCACTCGGGGTAAAAAGAGAGAATATCGCATTACTCGGCACTCGAACGGATATCGTAGGAGAGTGGTCTGGTGTGACTGATGTAGAGACCAAGTTAGTGAAATTACAATGGATGTCTAAAGTGTTACAATACCTTGGTTTTTTGGTTTAATCAAAAGAAATCATCCAAGGTCATAACAGTCACTGTATCATCATTGAATAGCGAGTCTACACTTTCCGATAACCAATCTACTCGTTGTTTAGTATAGGAATCAACACCGTAATTTTCGATTACATGTCTAGTGACTTTGATGTATTTCCGAACTGACCCCTCAGTAACGGTCAGGATCACATTTCCACTACACATCGAAGAATCATCACCTCGGCCTCTAGACAAGCCTCCATCATTCTGCTTTCTTTGTATGCATTTTCCAGCCAAAGGCATTCGACGATAAGAATGGCCACATCGAACACACCTAACTTTTTGTCTTGTGAACGCTACGAGGTTACCCCGTAAGTCTGGTAAGAAATGTGACTCAATTACTTGACTAGCCACCCTTGATACATCAACTGAACGAAGAGTATGGCCCAGCGCTAGTTGGGCGCTCATTTTGTCAACCATGGTTTCCAATGTTTTGTACGAAGAATTAGTAGGCCCCGAGTCTAATTCACCTGAATCGTGAGTCCATCCATAGCCCCTTACATCTCCTACTGTTCCTAATCTATGCTCCACAATTTCAATTTGGGATTTCAATTCACTAGGGTGTGGCTGTTCGAGAGTGGCTTCGTAGAAAGAACGAGAATACTGCCATGAACAATCAACATTGAGTGCTTCCTTATCAATTTCCGACGGATTCAGTCTAGTTGTTAGAACGAGAGGTGCATCCATTCGTCCTCCTCTATTGGCGGGAAGTATGAATTTTGAGAAATTAAGAAGCCCATCCATAAGCATCATGATACTGTCTTCATCGCCATCGCAATTGCGTCTTTTTGCAGCGTGGAAGAGAGGATGAGCATATCCTGCCGAGGCATCGGTCCATCCTATAATCCGGCATAAAACACCTCCAGAAGTGTGGGGGGCCAATCCAATTGCAAGGTTTCCAACTAAATCCTCCTTATCCTTCACATTGTAGAATGGCTCCATATCATATAGCCGGATTAATTCATCATCCACAAAGTCGCATGTGGCCTTGAGGTGCTCTATGGCTTTACTAGAAGGAATGAAGTCTTGTGGAAATAGTTCCAGAATCTGTTCGTCATTATTGAGAGTTTGACCATCGACATCGTGTGTATAACCCAATTTGAAAAGAGCCTCCCAAGATGTATCAATTTCCTTCGGTCTAAAGTGAGTCACTGGGACATCGATCATATCGTATCTAGCAGTTCCATCTCGGAAGACAGAAAGGTTGTGACGGGCTCGCAGTATTCCTTTTTCTATAGGTTCAGGTGTCTGATTATATGACATCAAACCCTTAACCGCCTTGATACGTTCCGGTAGTCTTTCCAATCCTAATGCGCGCCTTTTTACTTCCAGAATAGAATCTAATTGAACACTTGTTCTTTGACCCAATCTACGAGGAGTTCTTTTTCCTCGCAAGGCCTTCTCTTTCGTCTTGCCACCACACTCAATAGCATTGCTTGAATCTGGTCGATTATGACATCTTAAGTTGGGAGATTCTCGGCCACATTTCAAACATATACGAACTCCCATTTCAACTCTGATACGCCCTTGATTAGATGCGTGACCCAACAACCTCTGAGGCCCTCCAAAATCTCCAATGGGAAATAGAGCATGAACAAGAGGCTTCATTTGACGGCGAGCCGCTTTCTCAGGTCTCCCCATCCTTGAACCAACTCTCGAAGGCGCGGAATCTTCCCATCTCAACTGAGATATTTTCCTAATCAACCACAAACTACGATCAACTTCATGATCGTCAAGTAGATGGTGAGCCGCATGAAGTCCCTTCAAATCAGGTGGTCCCGGATCAGCGATAGTAGCTGCAGCCTTTCCCCCTACCTTTTCAGTTTCTTCAATATTCATACCACGTTGACGTGCAGCAGTTTCTGCTTGTATGCGCTTTTCTGATCTAAGATTCTCAATTTTAGCAAGGCGCCCCTTTTCTTCATCAATTACAGACCTGGCTTGGTGTATCTTTGCCACCCTATCTTTTACATGTGGCAATGTATTTTCCAATAGTAGTACGTTTCCATTTTCTATTTTCAGTCCTAGACATTCAATAAGAGGCTCCCAGTATTTAGGAATCACAATATTTCCTTGATTGTGGTGATGTTGAATTCCAAGAACCATCAATGATGATTTTACTACACCATGATTTTCGACTTGCGTCCAACGAGGCCACTGGCCCGTGGAAGGTTTTTCTAAGCCAATGTCCTCTACTTTTTGATTGGGTTTCCAATCAGAAACCACTCCTCTAAGAATCAAACTACCATCTTCAATATTTGAGTTCATTAGAGCCTCAATAAGCACAGGGGCGAATGAAAGAGGCAGGTCAGACCACCATGGGTTCCAAGGCGGTGGCGAAGATGTTCCAAATTCCAAACAGATTGTCTGATTTTGTTCCCAATTTAACTCCAGCGAGCGCAAATATCGATTCCAATCTCTTCGCCTTAGTGACCTTTCCAGAGGTGATTCCCCCCCCCGACTAATTGCTCCATTGAATGGTAAACCAGGAGGCAGATGATTTCTGTTTACAGCAATAATTTCAGCAAACTTTTCGACCTTATTTGGTTGATTGAGAGATTCTGCAAGATCTGCAGCCCACCAGTCTTTATTGTAAGCTGAAGGTACCAATTCCTTGTTATTTTCAAGGAACTCACCAAACCCAATCAGGATTTCTCCTGAATCCCAAATAGAGAGAATGCGATCAGCCACATCACGCCATTCTTCAATACTATCAATACGATGAAAGGTTCCATTTTCAAGAAGTACAGTAGGCCCATCAATGTCTATTGTCGGAGTTACTGCCGCGGCCTTTCCGGGCCTTTCCACTTTCATTTGAGTTCCGACAGCGAGAAACCCCCCCATAGCCTCCATTGAAACAGGATTCATTCCAGCAGCAGCCAGTCCAGAGGCTCTACTTCGCCCATATCTAAGCCGGAATGCTCCAGGTTCCCCCGGCTCTCCAAATACCGGTCTGCCGGCAATAACGTCATCGAGAAAGCGATTATTTGAGGGGATAAGGCGGCGCTTGAAATTCTCTTTTCCATCATCATCCTTTTTTCCTTTTGATGCGAATCCTGCAATAAAATCCCATCCAGGAATTTCAAGTCTCTCAGTATGTTTCTGTATTTTCGGAGCCTTAAGACATAGCCCTTCTCCAATAACAAGCATCACACCTCCTCGGACACGAGCGCCTTCGATATTGCGAACTTCTTTGTATCCTGAACATTCAATTTGTTCAGTTGCTTCACCATTAATCATTACAGGACAAGCTC
>DUIL01000080.1:1946-3240 GCA_013330385.1 Candidatus Thalassarchaeaceae archaeon | reverse complement strand
GGACGATCGTGAAGAAGAATCGGCTGACGAGGACAATGACCGCGAGGAAGAGTCAAACGAAACTGACGAGGATGCGAGTCAAGAGGACTGTGAAGCCGCTGGCGGCACATGGTCTGAGGAAAGGCAACAGTGCTACTGATCAGCCTGAATACAACGCAAACGGTCCGGTGTGCTGATGCGCACCGGACCGCCTAAACTTCAAATCTTGAGGGTAAGGGCTCAAACATGGCCGAAGGAGCATCCCCTGACCAATCGGCCAAAATGGATAGGATAGCCAAGTTAACTCTAGCTCTCGGCGGCTTCATGTTATTATTGCTAATTTCATTTCCATTCACAATGAGTTCAGGTACCTTAAGCGAAACTGCTCCTTATCTCCTATACTCATTATTCCTAACAAGTGTTGGAATAGTCATTGGTATCTCTCTGACTTGGCTTAACGACCCAACTCGGTCAACCGACAGTGATGTTTCTAATTCCCCAGCCACTAAGTCAGAATTGCCTATGCTTTCTGCTGATGAAAAAGTGGTTGTCAATGTATTATCCTCCAATGGAGGTTCAATGTGGCAGGCTGAGGTAGTGAAGGCTAGTGGATTTACGAATTCAAAAGCAAGTAGATTGCTTTCACGTATGGAGCATTCAGGCTTAATTAGACGAGTTAGAGATGGAATGGGCAAACGCATAGAGTTGACAGTAGGAGGCGAGTAAAATGGAGATGAAAGCAGAAAAGAGAATGATTGCACTAGTTGCATTAGCATTGATGATAGTAGTATTGGCAGCTAGGCTGTTGTACCTTGTCGATGCTTCTTTGAGAGCCGGTGAAGGCTACGGCCTTACTGGTGATGGAGCCATACAAACTGTTCCTTTGCTAGTTTTACTAGTTGCTTTGCTTTGGTTAGTTACTGGAGTATTCAGAGACTCTCCACTTAATCTCGAAGTTGCTGATAAACAGACTGTTGCGATTATGGCACTAATGTTTGTGATAGGCTTCTATCTTGGGCCAAACATTTCTATTCCAACCGAACTTTCCAATTCGAATATAGTTGGAATTCTCATAGTCATAGTTCCTATATTACTAATCGGAGCTATGTTTTTCTCAATGAGAGATGATGAGCAGTCCGCCGATTTCTCCGAAGAAGAATGATGATTACGAATTTTTAATCGTCTCAATTCTTGCACTGGCTTCCCTAGCCAATTCCCAGTAAGCCTTGCTGCCAGGATTCGATTTGTTTGGTTTCTGGCCAATAACAATTGGAGCACCATCTAGAGGAGCCTCGGCTATGGCCACAAGTCGAGG
>DUIL01000080.1:0-1611 GCA_013330385.1 Candidatus Thalassarchaeaceae archaeon | reverse complement strand
ATTTCAGTCTCAAACAAGCGGTCTCCAAAGTGCTTACGCGCTTGTTCAGCAACGGTTTCAGAAAGTCGACTGCGCTGAACCATTGTCAAAACTATCCCAAATAGACGCAGTCCGGGATTGACGGCTTTTTGCACATCCCGAACCATATTCATCAATTGACTCATATTTTCCATAGCATAGAATTCGGCTTGCACGGGAATCAGCACCCATTGTGCAGCCGCTAGTGCATTTACTGTTAGAAGTCCAAGCGACGCGGGAGCATCAATAATTACTACATCGAAATGACCCACTGAGTTTTGCATCGCTAGTCGTAAGCGATTTTCACGCCCTATTCGTGTTGCTAAGTCAATCTCAACACCGGAGAGATCTAAGTCGGCTGGAAGTAGCCACAAATCGTCCACCATGAGGTCTTTAGGAGGTCCTCTTTTACGCTCAGGATTCTGCCTAGTAAAGGCGGAGTGCATCGATTTTGTTAATTCATCAGGTCGGATAAGACACTCAGTCAACTTAACCGGTGCTCCATCCACTCCTCCTTTGAATAATTCATTCATAGTTGGACCTAGTTTTCTTTTGTCAACTCCGAAGGTTGTAGCAATGTTTCCCTTCGGGTCAAGATCGATGAGAAGTACACGGCGTTTTGCAATTCCAAGTTCTTCATTGCCTACCGAAAGTGCCGCGGCTAGATTGACTGCAGTGGTGGTTTTTCCACAACCACCCTTGTGATTGATGCAGGCGATGACTACTGGTTCTGCCATATCTTCAGCACCCTCTGATGTAGTGAGGTATTTCCACTTCTCGTCAAGATTCGACTTTTCCGACCTGTCCTGTGATGTTAAGACAACTAGCGACGATAGGCCCGATTGTTATTGCGAAGATAATTGTACCAACTCCAAAGGTTCCTCCCATCAACCAACCTAAGATTAGAACTCCTATCTCGATTGACCCTCGTACTCTGCCAATCGGTATGCCTGAAACTCTCTGTAGGCCAGTCATCCACCCGTCTCTAGGTCCTGGCCCGAGATTTGCAGTCAGATACATCCCACTACCGATTCCAACAAATATAGAGCCAATAATAACCTGAAGAATTTGATATTCAAATTTCTCAGGCGTAGGTAATACCCCTCCCATGTATTCGATTGCAGCAGCGATCAGTATGGCGTTTAGGATAGTTCCAACTCCGGGTTTTTCCTTTAGTGGAATCCACAATAGAAGAACTAAGACACTGACTAGAAATGTTGTCTGTCCAATTGACCAGTCAATATTTACTGCAATTCCTTCGGCAAGAACTGTCCAAGGCGCATTACCAATACCTGCGGCGATGATTATTGCATCTCCTGTTCCAAATATCCAAAGTCCGATGACAAGAATCGTCATTGTCGATAATCGAGGTCGAGTTGACATCGGGTCATCTGAACTCCACCAAGTGGTTGGAACCTTCTTGGCTGGTCGTAACAACTCGTACAGACCCATGAAACCCTGACGGAGGTGAGGGACTTAACCAAGTAAGGCGATATTCAGAATCACTGAATGACCGGAACAGGAACTTCAGAGAGAATCTTGCGCATAATGTGCTGTCCTGTGACGCCACGAATCTTTGATTCGGGCTTGAGA
>DUIL01000143.1:641-24909 GCA_013330385.1 Candidatus Thalassarchaeaceae archaeon | reverse complement strand
TACATGTAATAGTTGAAAAAACAGCAGGCGCACAAAAACATCGTTCCCTGCAGCTAAATAAATTTGCAAATACAACTACTGAATTCCAACGACGACATACCGGAGTCATTCTCATCATGGTTGCCGCACTAACTGCCAGTTCTGTAGTCGTATCTTTAGGGCAACTTGATACAAATTTCGAATTAACTGACTTCCTTAGTGATGACATGGACGCAATAGAGGTAAGAAATTCAATGTACGAAGCATATGAAGTTGAGTCTCTAAAATCGGTGGACATCATTGTTGAGCCTGCATACGGTGAAGACGCATTGTACGAGGAACACTATTTGCTCAAGGAATTAGAACGTCTTGACGGCGCCCTCGCTTATACGAATAATGTGGTTGTGCCAGAAGGAACGGATAATTCCCGACCTTCATACGATGGAATTTACCCCATACTCAGAGATGCGATAGAGGCTGACGAGGCCTTTGGTGAGCGTTATCACCTCGGAGTCTTTGACGGTTCGGTAGGAGAGACCGACGGATTCGAAGATGGTGATGTAGCTGCTGCAATCAAAGAATTGTTGAACAATGATACAATTGGAGACCCAATAAGAGACTTGACTTGGGGGGATAGGACAGCAAGATTCGTTGCTCTAAATGAGGATGAAACCGCCTTACTATATCTGAAAATAAGCGTTGATGTTACTGCTCAAAATAGTGAAGAAACCTCAAAGTTGGCTCTAGTGTTTCAAGACCACATAGCTGATTTCGAATCGGATACGGGATATCGAACTTACCTTGGAGGTGACTTGATTCTTGTTCACAACGTACTATCGGGGCTAGTTCTTTCACTTGTTGAATCAACATCCTTTAGCCTTGGTGTATCATTATTGGTCCTATTTGCATTAACTCGCAGATTGGGGCAATCTCTAGTTGTCATTCTACCAGTTGGACTTGCTGGATCATGGGTCGTAGGAGCAATGGCTCTTTTGAACATAAACTGGAATGTTCTTACTGTGATGACAACTGCTCTCACAATTGGATTAGGTATCGATTACTCCATCCACGTTTGGAGAAAGTTTGAGGCGAACCAAAGTGATGGAATGGGCACTTGGTCGGCGATGCGAAACATGTACTCAACTACTGGAGCATCGCTAATCATGTCGGCAGGAACTACAATTTGCGGATTCATGGTCCTGCTTCTCTCCCCTGTTCCTGTAATCCGTGATTTTGGATTGGTCAGTTCGATTTCTGTGGCCTTCTCTCTGATTCTCGCACTGTTGGTACTACCTGGGCTTCTAGCCGCAGAAATTAGAACTTCAAATGGTGAGTAATTAATCCTCTATACGATTAATCTCAGAAGTTATGCCAAACATATCTAGGCTCTGCTCTCTAGCAACCAATGCCAAAGCCATCCATAATGTAACGGGCCCTAAAGCCCGACGTTTCCGTTGAGCACGACGGACAACCTCCTTATTTTCTAGCCCGGATTCACGAGCAATCAGTTCGATTAAGATAGGAATACTCGCCTCGGCTCTATCAATTGGGTGTCTTCGAACTACTTCTATCTCATCTGCTTTATTGGTGTGCACAGTAGGTGTTGAAAGTGAAGATGTATGCTTTTTCATATCTTTTTTCTCAATATTCCCTTGAGACACAGTGGGGGTGGAAAAAATGTTGGAGGGAGGTGAAGTAGATTTCTGAAATGGTGAGTGTGTGAGAATTCTCCTAGTCATTGGTCTCCAACCAAGTTCAGGGGCGATTAATTGAACACCAATACTTGGACTAAGAGTTCCCTCTTTTTCCTCTAACCATTCTAATTCAATGAGTTTGTCGACTATTTCTTCGGCCTCTTCAGGAGTGAACCACTGTATCTCAAGTGACCAAGAACGGATTAAATTCTCTCTACTCAACCCGCCTACAAGGCTGTCGTCAAATACTGTGTACAGTAATCTGCTTACATCACCCCCTGTACTCATCGTAACCCCAATATATTCTCCACACTCCATTTGGCTTGAGTCTTACTGGCAGAACTTGTCGACATTTGATTGAATAAGGACGGCCACCTCCAGCCCCCCCGATATGACACGTGATTACATCGCTCGCGACCCAAAAACGGGGCGTCCGATTCGCCAAAAAAGGGCTAGTAAGCAGGTGGATATCAGGTCAATGCTACCTCCAGATGGCATCTGGCAAAGGATCCCAACTAGGGAAATTGTCAATTTGGCATCAGGTAGTATAACTATGCTGGAAATACCACGCTCAGAGGGAGGAGGGCTGGCTCGAAGAATAGATGGTATTCTTGCATTGAGTCGAGTGTCGCCCTATCAAATCGATTCAGCACATGAGGTTCTATGTGATGCATTGGATGATGATGATTCAGCAATCAGGATTGCTGCACTCCAAGTCTTACCATCCTTTGCAATAAAGAAACATCAAAATTTGTTTTACTATCTTTCGGATCGCCTTCGAGAGGATGATTCGGATGTACGAAAGGAAGCACGTCTAACGCTAAAAAAATCAGCACCGGTATTCCCATCCGGTTGTGAAGAGATTCTTAGGAGAGAATTAAGAGATTCTCAAAAAGAACACAGAGATGATGCTTTTGCCACATTGAAGGAAACCGCTGCTAACTGGGTTGAAACCGGGTGCCTTCATCTTGACGAATTAATCAGAGAAGAAGATGTGGATTTACGAAGAAGAGGGGCAAAGATTCTACGAACAATTACTGTCAAAGGTGGCGCTACTGGATGGGATTTGATTTCCTGGTCCCTCCAAGATGAAGATGCTCAGGTAAGGCGAAGTGCCTCGGCCTGCCTTCCAGCATTGGCAAATAGTGAATCTAAAATTGCTACAATATTAGTTGAGGCCGCGATGTTAGATGACGACAACGGGGTTCGCAAGAACATTATCCGTACAATAAAAACTCTGGATATGCAGAATCCTAGGGTGGCGCAACTGATTCAAGATGGGGCACGCGATAGAGACCCCGCCCTGAGAAAAGCGTGTATAGATCAACTTTCAATTGTTCTATCTGGAGATCGACTAAGAGAGGTTGCTACCGAATTACTACGTCAAGAGACTAATCCAGAAATAAGGAAAAAACTTGAACGGCTTTCTCGAGATGTAGATTGGGAAGGAACTGAAGATGAGAAGAACCGTGCTCTTGCCCCCCTTGAAAAAGTAGAAGGAAATGATGATTTGGAGCCTGAAACAACCCTCCCACCACATAGTGGTGTGGATTTGCCCAAGCGTGAAGGTCATAAACAGGAGTTAGGTCGGCGGGCCGCGAGGAAAGAAGATGAGCGAGACTTTTGATGAGAAGCTCGAGCAGTTTGAGCGGCTCTGGGACGGCGTTACGCCGAAAGGGATTAACCGTACCAAGTCCCTAAAGTTCCGACAGTACATGCGCCAACATGTTATGCAGAAGTACCACAAGAGGCGTAAGGAACAATTCTCGAGTGCTGATAAGGGACACTATAACCACAGTTTCTCGAGTAAAAACCAGTATCTCACTAAGGAGAACTGTAGAAAGTACTGGATGGGTGAATTACAGAAGGATATCAGCGATTCAGAATCCTTCTGAGGCGATTCAATGAGCCACACTTCTAGTGTATTTTCAGATTGGGACCTAAACTCTGAAGTGGCGTCCGCCATAGCAGAGAAAGGTTGGACTCAGCCCACTGAAATTCAAATTAGTTCGATTCCAGTTGCCAGAAAGGGACGTGATTTAGTAGGTCAGGCTCGAACTGGAAGCGGAAAAACTGCTGCATTTGGAATACCGATCATTGAATCGTGTACACCAACCGGTTCCCCACAAGCGATTATTCTCTGCCCTACTAGGGAACTGGCCGTCCAGGTATCTGAAGAGATTTCTTGGCTTCAAGGAGGACTCAAATTATCGATACAGACAGTCTATGGAGGCACAGATATCGAAAAGCAAGCGAAAAAGCTTGACTCCGGTGCTGACATAATCGTAGGAACGCCAGGCAGAGTCATAGACATGGCTAAGCGAGGGCACCTAAAACTAGGGGAAATCACTCATTTCTGCTTAGATGAGGCTGATCGAATGCTCGACATGGGATTCTTTCCCGATGTATTATGGATATTCGAACAGATGCCATCTCGAGAACAAACTCTACTATTCAGTGCAACATTTCCTCAAGAAGTTCTAGATGCATCAGAGGAATTCATGAATGAACCCGTCTTTGTAATGAGCGATGACCTAGATGTAGAAGTTCCTGAAATCGAACAGTATGCCGTCCGTATTGGAAGAGCGAACAAATTGTGGGTCCTAGGAAGAATCATTGCAAATATGAAAGATAATGATCAAATGTTGATTTTCACAAATACAAAGCGTATGGTTGATCTTTTGGAAGAACGATTGAGTAAGTTTGGTATGAAGGCCACTGGTCTACACGGCGACAAAGCGCAAAACAAGCGAGAGAAGATTCTCGATTCACTTAGAGACGGACGAGAAAAAATAGTCGTAGCTACTGATGTTGCTGCACGAGGAATTGATGTTGAGGGCATCACTCATGTTGTGAACTACGACCTACCTGATGATACTGAGTCGTATGTACATCGAATTGGCCGAACTGGAAGAATGGGGCGAAAAGGAGAGGCATGGGCACTCGTCTCAAAAGAAGATATGGCATCCTTAGATAAAATATCCAACACTTGGAATTTAGAAATACCTTATGTTGAGGCCCCTGAATTACCAGATGGAATCTCAAGGGACCCTGTGCGGAAGAGGGATGATTGGTCGGAAGTCACCGATCCTTTTGGCATGGTAAGCGTGGCGGTCGAAGTTGGAAGCACTTCAACTACAAAGCGGGCTTTAGCAGACTGGATTGTCAGTCAAGCACGTATTCCCGAAATTGCATTAGGAGAAATTGCAATGGAGAATGATTCATCTACATTTCAAATACACGTTGACAAAGCAGCCTATGTAATTGATGTAATCAAGAAGCGTGAATTAGATGGACGTTCTCTAAACCCCATGATTGTGGGAGTATGAGGTGAATTCATGGAAGAAAGCAAGACGCCAGAAAGGCGTCTTGACCTGATTGGTTTTTTCTGCCCAATACCAGTTCATGAAACTCGCAAGGCACTTTCAGAAATGTTAGAGGGTGAAGTAATCGAAGTAATCGGCGATGACCCTGAAACCTTGCATGATATGCCAGCATTGTGTGAACGCCTAGGTGTAGAATTATTGAGTGTATCAGAGAATTCTGGAGAGTACACATTCCACATTCGTAAATGAATCATCCCGGTGGATGGATTCATGGTCTGATGTCTTTTCGAAATATTGATGACAGTACCAAACAGGCCTGTTGACCTCATTGAAATCGATGACGTGCCAGCCGATGCTCGACTACCCACCGCTCATGGGGAATTTCGAATTCGAGTATTCCATGAAGACACTACTGGACTGGATCATGTTGCACTAACTCTGGGGGATATGAATGGCCCCGACCCCGTGATAGTGCGTGTACATTCAGAATGCCTTACTGGGGATTCATTCAGCAGTCTAAGATGTGACTGTGGACCACAATTGGATGCTGCAATGGAACAAATCCAAGGAGTAGGGTGGGGTTGTTTGGTATATTTACGTCAAGAAGGAAGAGGCATTGGACTTCATGCAAAGATACAGGCATACAACCTTCAAGACCAAGGTGCCGACACACTAGATGCTAATCTGATATTGGGTCATCCTGCTGATGCACGTGACTACAAAATTGCAGCTAAGATACTAAAATCTCTAGATATTGAAAGAGTTTGTCTATTGACAAATAATCCGGACAAAGAAGAACAATTGAAGAAATTTGGTATTGAAGTTGTTGAACGCATGCCATTGGTAGTCGGTATCAATGAAGGGAATCGTGGATACATTGAGACAAAAATCGAGCGCATGGGGCATCAAATTTCAGATGAAACACTAAACTCAGAATAAATTTGTGGGGCCGTGGCCGGGACTTGAACCCGGGCCGGCGGGACCACAACCCACCGTGCTAACCGCTACACTACCACAGCCGTGTGCATCCAAGCCACTAACCGACTGTATTTCAAGCGTTCCGCGTGAACGGTCCATACTCAGATGACCAACGGATTGAAGCACTGTTGACCACCGTTGACGAGTCATGAGCAGGGCGCATACAGTGAGTTCCTCTATTGTGGTGCTTTGTTTGCTGGCTCTACTCACGCCTCTGAGTTCAGCAGATGTTGTTATCGAATCTGACCGAATAGAGTTGCTGAATGCTGGTGATTTTTCAAATCCAGATGTGTGGGATATTAGCAGTAAAAAGACCTTTACCAATGATCTGGCAGATTATAGTCAGGGAATGATAGCCGATGGAGAACTATCGTTCACACATGATAGACCTTCTAACTATCAAACAGTGAACTCATGGGCATCAACAAGCCCCACTGATTCAAATTCATCTTTAGGAGAACCCGATGGATATTACACGTGGTCAAAAGGACCTGATATTACAGTCACTGGATATTCATTTACAGGACTTAGCACTCGAGTCATCGCTAATGTCTCAATGATTCTTCATTTAGAAGTCCCTGATGCACTTCCTTCAGATGAAATCAGAGTTACTATAGAAGCAAATGGACCTCAGAGATTAGTGCGCACCATTGCACGAACATTTGGCCCGATGGATAGAATGACCACACCAATGGTTATCTCAATGGATAATCTACAGGAATGGAATTGGAATGACCTCTCTGCTGCATCAATCACGGTAGATTATGTCTCCGATGGAGCACCTGATGATTCAGAAGTCCGAGTTGATGCAGTTGGGATCCGTGTGAAATATCATCAACCTTGGTATTCTTTTGAAACTGTTAAAGCATTGCACACAACAATAGGATTGCCAATTCCGGTTCTTGATTACGGACCCTATGATGGCAATACCCAAGACCTAACTGTGGAAAATTGTGGACTAACTAATGATGGAAACGAAGATGGGATTTGGACTTTTGATGTCCCAGTGCCATATGATCAATCATTAGGCAGGATACATGTTTTTGGAACTGGAAATCACACAATTTGGGTTCTTTCTGACGATATTGATGGCGATTATTCTCAAGTTTATTCGGGTGATATTCTGGAGAATCCAGACTCATTACAACATATACGAATTGAGATTCAAGATGGCTGTGTTAATTCTGTTCGTATTGATGTAAATAATCCATATCTCGAAGTTACAGGAACTATAGCAGGATCTGTTGATGGCCTTGCTGGGAGTTATAGTGATGTGAAATTCGCAATAGGGAATACTTTGGTACATTCTTTGCCACTCACAGTTGGTTCATTTGGCTTCCAAGTACCTATAGGACATGCACTACCCAGTGCAGGAGATGCTCTGGAAGTTGGTGTCGCAACGAGATTTCAATGGTCTTCAGATGGGACACCTGAATCTACAGTAGTACACATTGATTCTATGTCTATCGTTGGTGGATATAACCTAGTTTGGGACCTGAATGTAACCTGCTCAGCCCCTGAGTCCATGAATTTGATTGAAGACGGAGGTGGAGCTCTCATTGCCATGGCTAGTAGATGTGAAGATGACCTTACCTATTGGGAAGACTTGGAGGTTCAAGCATTTACTGGAGATGACCAACTAGTCACTGCCTCTACCGTCAATGGAGACATACGAATTCAGCCTATCAAAGACGCTAGTGGTTCTACACAGATTGAAGTCATTGTATCTGATGAGAGTGGAAATACATGGTCTGGTTCCTTCAATGTAAACATAGAATCTGTTGAAGATGCCCCATCCATATCTGGGCTCCCTGTTTCTACTTATGTTGAGCTAGGTACTACTAGGATTATTGATTTGGAAATCACCGACCCGGATACCTCTGATTTGACCATCTCAACATCACGCTCATGGGCTACTTTTGATTCGTTTGGTGATTTAATTCTAACACCTGTTGAGGCTGGAGTACATACAGTAGAAATTAGCATTAGTGATGGAACAAATGACATAGTACAGAGTATTGAAGTTGTAGTAACCGCCAAATCAGACCTCATTATAGAAAATATAGAAATCTGGGAGAGTGGCATTTCGGTAGATAGTATTGACGAAGGCGATATAGTCGAAATTAAGGTCTATGTTCGCAATCAAGGGAGAGGTACTGCTAACACATTAGATGTAAGATGTTGGGTTGATGGAATACTTGTAGGCTCAACCATAATCGATACATTAGCACCAGGGGGACTAGGTGTGGCCACATGTGATACAAGAATAGACACATCAGGACAAATTGTCATCAAATCCGTCGTTGATGGAACCGCCTCCATAGAAGAAACAAATGAAGATAATAATGAGTTATCTATCTCTATCGATTCAGAAGGAAGGGAAGATGGAAATAATGGAGATAATGGAATAGATCGAAAACCGGCATTAATTGTAGGAGCCATTGGAATCATGGCTATTTCTTATGCCGCACTACAGTTTGGACCGGGGAGAGTTCGCAAGCCCTATCGTAAACAGAAGTAAGAGAATTACAAAAAAGCACGATTTGTACCTTCTTAGACTCTCGTTCGACTGATAATCACCGAGAATCAGGTAATAGTTATACCTGATATAACTGGCAAGTAGGCCTACCGCGCTCAGTCAAACGGGCCGGTGGTGTGTGTTTTCGATGATGAAACTAAAGGTCCGCATAGAAACTGATGAGTGGGTATATGAAGAACATGAAATGCAATGATTTCATTGCTTTGACCATGTTTGCGGATAAGTCCCAGCCGGCATTAGAACTACCTTTGGCCTAGCTACCTCTCCATATTCTATTGAGGTTATTTTTGTTGCAGAAAAGTTGGTCTCGGCAATTGCAACAGCTTCACCTTTGAGACTCTGTAGAACTACAAGAGAGCCCTTTTCTATCGAATCGTCAATGCCAACTATGCCGGGTCTTGTTAATGCGGCACCGTGTGAAATGGCAGCAGTGGCTCCGTCTTTAATCACAATTTTAGGTATATGATTGAGGATTGATTCTACCGGTGCAATAAGATGACGTAGGGCACGATCATCATCATGCTCCCGCCATAGGAAAACTGCGTCTGTCAATTGTTGCATAGTGCATGCATTGGATTGGTTAAATGACCCGGTGTAGTCTCTATGTAATTCCATTAATTCACACGAGGTCCCTGATAGCAATCCCATATCTCTAGCCAAAGTTCGAATATATGTGCCTGCATTGCAAGAAATAGTCAACGCAAAGATTCGAGAATCACCTTCTGAATCAATAAGTTTCATTTCGTGAATGATTCTTGTTCGGACTTGAACCTTGACAGCAGACTCAAGAGGTGGGACGTTGTATATTTCACCAGTGAGATTTTCAAGAAGCGGAATTAAATCTGATTCTTCAACAGCCTTACCAAATCTGAGCACTGCAACGTATCTCTTATCTCCTGTAAGTACCATGTCAGTCAAACGTGTGGCTCGTCCACACAACATTGTGAGCAGGCCAGTTGCAAATGGATCTAATGTGCCACCATGCCCTAGACGCTGCATACCTAACATTTCTCTGGCCCATGCAGTTAATTGATGACTGCTTGGCCCTCGTGGCTTGTTGACTAAGATGACTCCTGCATCAAGTAAACTCGCAATATCTCGTTGGTAGGGATCGCTACCATATTTCGGATCGGTCGTGGATGAATCATCAATTATCTGTAATGCCATTTAATCAATCCCTATTTCCAAACAAACAATCTCAAAAACTTCGTCCGCACTTAGATTGTTTGCATCTACAACAAATGAATATGGAGTCATGTCATCTAGATCGATTTCGTACAATGTTGCGTATCTCGCCTTATCTGCTGATTGTCTTTTCATCGACTGCTCGAGACGTGTTTCGAATTCGCCCCCCTCTCGGTTTTGTATTCTTCGTGCGCGTTCTTCATCAGAAGTATGAATCCAAACACGATGACAATCTAATTTTAACCCATAGGCCCACCAACCTGATAATCGGCTCTCCATAATCTCAGGTCCATTTTCAGTCGTCATCGCATTTTTTAGTAATTCATCCAAGTATCGATCTACATCCAAGTCATTCTTACATAACTCACTGAATTCATCAACAGAGAGGCCTCGACGTGCTGCTTCAGCACGAAATACCTCGCCGCCATTAAGTGATGACCAACCTGTAGATGCGCATAACTTTGCGACTAGTGTTGAGGTCCCACTGCCGGGCGCACCGCTTATGGTCACGTGAACCAATAGTTCACCTCCATTCATTTAGACATATACTGCATCGGAGTTTGCCTTTACTCGATCGAGTGACCATTGTAGCAGAACAAATTGGGCATGCAGTACCCGCTTTAGGTGGCGCTACATGTTGGTTTCCACCTCGTCTAGATTCGCTTCCCGTATCACCTGTCTTCCTAGGTCCGTCTCTACTTCTGCGCTGGCTATGACGAGTTTTGCTCGAAGTCTTGGCCTTTTCTTCTTGTAAAAGATGGAGTAATGGCTCGGGTATTGTGTCACCTGCAAGTATCAAAGGATGTCTGCCGTATCGTAAAATCTTGATATGGCGATCAATTATCCTACCAAGAGGAGCGCTCATAGTGATATATGTGGCAACCCATGCTGGGAAAATCCACATAATTACTCCATTCATACTCCACATAGGTTGCCATGGTACGCTGACATAATCGACTCTGAATTCGATTACGGAGTTCGCCATCCAACTAAATATTGCAATAATGAAGACCATAGTGAACATCATCGGCCTCATCATAGCTGATTGCATAGCCATCTGATCGGGCATCATTTCCATCTGTAATTTTCTCATTTTATCTACACGTGCTGTGTCTCTAGCTACTTGGGCCTCACGTAACTGTTTGGAAATCTGCTTATTACGATGGGAAAAATGAGTTTGAGTGAGTGGATCCATGAAAAATGACCGGATGATTGTGTTAACAGCCATGATTGAGGAACCAATGATGAATACTGTAGGTACGAAGTACTGCTCATGGAACGGTAGCGTGGGTTCAATTACAGTTCCTGCTAGATCTGAAAGTGTATCTCTCAGCCCGGGATTAAACATCAATAACATCATGATTCCAAGCAGAAATAGCATTGGAGTCATCATTCCAGCAGCGCCTTGATTTTGAGCACCACCACTGCCTGCTGCCGCTGCCATGATTAGCCCCCTCCATAGGAGTCAATTGAAGGATTCGGCCTGACTAATATGATTGAAGGAAGGATTTCAATTAAATTGGTAACTACATGTTTCGCACATAGAGGCCCCAATGGAAGCTTCAGTGCCACACACGGGGCATATATCAGGAACTGCCTCGAATGTAGGTTGTGGATCCAATTCTACTTCTAAAGAAGGTTTAGATTCCACTTGACTTTCTTCACTAATATCGACTTCTGCTTCCTCGATTTCAAGTTCATGTTCTTCTTCGAAAACTGGTTCTGGTTCAGATATGGGCTCGTGGATGATAGGAGGGATTCCTCTTGCATTTTCATCGACCCAATCAGGCAAATTGGGTTCTTCATCGACTTCATCTCCGAAAGTAGCACCATGGTAATCCTGGGCATCAGCAACCTTGTACTCACTTTCGGAATCACCCTGAATTTCAAAGACAACCTCTATTCGTTCATTCTTCTCAATTCGGCCAATTGGCCACGTTACTGCAGTACCCTCACGAGCTGATTCTTTACTATAATCGACAGCCCTCTCGCCGGATAATGTAGAACGAACAGTAGAACGCTCAATTGTGAAAGTACCAGGCACTACATCATGCAGAGTAAGGTCATCAAGAGCACTGTCTGAATCGTTTTGGAACATCAAAAGAATTTCATATCGCCCAGCTCCTGCAGCGGGGAATACCTCTTTCCCGGTTGAGAACCTACGCCTACGGTGAACTACGCGAATTAGAGGCGATCTATTGCAATATCTAGTAGCAACAGGGCCAAACCTCTCCATGCTAAAATCAGTACGGACAGGGGCTCCCAATCTATCATTCAAGGGAGAAGGGTCTTCGGCGTGTAGTGGATAAGTGATAACTAAGGATTTTCCCGCTTGAAGACCTAAAGGAGCAGAGGTTCCAACTGTAATTCGTAATGCATGCCCTTGAGTATCAGGCGATACCAACTGCTCCTCCAACTGAGTACCATCAACAACCTCTATTCTAAATTGGTCATCCTTCAAGTCGGTGCCTTCCATTTCAATACGAATTTGTTCAATCGAAGGAGGTGTGAAAATACCAGGTATATCATCTAACAAACGTATTACATTTATTGGTGCTGAACCTGTGTTTTCAACCATAATAGTGCAATCAAGATTAGATGGGACGTATGAACGTATTCTGCTAATACTGTACTGTTTATTCACTGAAGCATCAAGTACCTTGATACTACGTTCCTTGAGTTCTAAATCCCCTGATGATTCAACATTAGCACGAGTAAGAATTGAATAATTAATTTCGTGGGTGAAATTAGGTTTGTCAATGGTTTCTATACGCTTTTCCAGTGAATCCCATAGCCCCTCTGGGGGTATATCTTCACGGAGGTCTTCCATCTCAAGGAATGGTTCACTGCGACCTGCCAACCAAACCGTTGCTCCAGAAAGGCTGACGACGAAAGAGGAACGATTCTCGACAACCAGTTTACAATGGAATACATCAGGTCTATCGTCCTCCTTAGGGCTAACATAACCAAATTGTCGGGCTCTAGACGAGACTGAATCGAATTGCGAACGGGAAACTGTAGCTTCACAAGCATAGGATGCACGGACAACGCCAGTTGCAAAACGCTGTATGCTCCTAGTAGTAATCCTAGGGATTATAGAAAGTGTAGCAGTCTCTCCAACTGGAAGTCTACCTATCTTCCAAACTAATTCCGAATCTTTAATCTCATATTCGGCTCCTTCAGTTAAATCAAAATTATCAGGTAAAGCACGACGAACTTCCACGTCATTAAGGGCAACTGGAGCTACATTTTCCACGCTAATTCGAATAAGAATTTCCTGGGATTCAGGTGAAAATACCATCGAAAGAGAAGGTTCCTGTGAGCGTTCGGGTTCCGTATCAATATGTTCTCGCAAAATCATCATCTTAGGGCCAGAGGCAGTATAGGGAAGTGTAGTCGATTCTGTTGCATCTAATTCTCTTACATTGATTGAAGCGCCGCCTATATCTGTCGCTCCAGTGTTCTGCAAGTTAACTTCAATATCCCAAGCACGATCTTTACGGCTGGAATTCCTTAATATCAACTCTCCATCAATAGTTTGTTGACGGACGGAACCGTCAGGATTGAGAACTGCCTCTTCCTTCTCTTTCAGGGTAACAAAGAGTTTGTCACCAGGGATTGAGTCGACTTCTACAGCAGGACGTAAATTAATTGAAAGAGGCAAGGATGTTTCTTCTCTACTAGATGCATCAATAGCTGCTGCAAAATCAACATCAGTCACTCCATCAGCCTCAAAAACGCCATCTAAGGCGTTTATTGATTCGGAAAATGTTTCAACTTCAGGCTCTGGCCAAACTACATCATCAGTGGATTCAGTAGATGAAAAAGCAGCTAATGAGGCTTCCAATGATATCGAATCAAGGGCTTCTTCAGACTCATCAGACTCGTCCTTTATTCCCATCACAGGAAGTGGAGGGAGAGGTGTGTTGGTGTCAAAATCAGGTGGAGGGGGGGGTATTGGAATCTCAGAGTCAATACTAGGGGGAGAGGAGTGGACTTCTTCGGGTTCTATTTCATTAAGTGATGATTCTTCAAGTTCTGATTCATCATTATCTGCAATCTCTACCTCTAAGGGGGGGAGGGGGGGAATAGATAGAGGGGGGGTTTCTTCAATTTCGATTAAAGATTCATTCTCAACTAATTCTGTATTCTCATCCTCTTCCTCAATATTTTCGAAACCTGGGGGTGGAGGAGGAGGAGGCATGCCTGGAGGAGGGGGAGGAGGGGTTGGCATCCCTGGGGGAAGTGGAGGTGGGTCGGACATGTCTAACGGCCTCGGTAGTAATCTCGGACGTGACTTTGGATGGTTTAACCATTCTCACTTACAGTCCTAAGGGACTGAATGGATTCGCGAATGGTTGAATTACCCCACCTATTAGGATTGAGCATGAGTAATCAAGACGGTACTACTCCGCCTGTAATCTTCGTTGTTGGAACTGCCGGTGCTGGCAAGAGCACTCTAGTTACTGCATTCCAAAGATGGTCGCGGTTTTTACAGATTGATGTATTAACAATAAATCTTGATCCTGGGGCAGAAAGAGTTCATTATGACCCTGAATTTGATGTTAGAGATTTAGTGTCACTCTCGGATGTCATGGATGAATATGATTTGGGACCTAATGGAGCACAAATTCTAGCCGCTGATTTAGTTGCTGCACAAGCATTGGATGTATTTGATGAGATTGACGGCCTGTCAGGTGATATATTGGTTATCGACACACCGGGACAAGTTGAATTATTCGCGTTCAGAGAAGCCAGCAGTCACCTAGTTGAAGTTCTTGGTCAAGGAAGGGCTTGTCTCGCATTCTTATTCGATCCTATGCTATCACAAACCCCCAGTGGATTCGTATCACAAATGCTTCTTTCTTCGATAGTGCATTTTAGACTAGGGCTGCCTACTGCAAACTTCCTTTCCAAGGCCGATTTATTAGATCCAGAAGTGCTCTCACGTATATTGGAGTGGGGAGATAACCTTGACGTACTCGAAGCGGCATTATACGAAGAATCGGCTGCTGAATCAATGGATCACACAAAAGGTACGGCACGTGCAGAATTCGCAATAGGACAGCTTCGGATGATGCAGCATGCTGCAATTCAACCAGGATTAATCCCCCTTTCTAGTGAAGAAGAAGAAGGGCTTGCTGATATGTTGACATTTGCACAAACAGTATTTGGTGGCATGGCGGACATCAGAGATGGATTTGCAGGAGATATTGAACATGAGCGACATTGAGAAAAGAGATTTACTAGCCATTGATGACTTAGTCGATGATTTACCTGACATAATTGAATGGGCTATCCGATACAAAAACGATACTGAATTTAATCAGGATTTCAAGCCACTAGATGGTATGTCTATAGGCTCAATATATGAAAAACCATCAACTAGAACTAGAGTATCTTTTGAGGTAGGTGTACACAAATTAGGAGGGCAACCACTAACACTTCTAAAGAATGATATTCAACTTGGTAAATCCGAATCCATAGGTGATACTGCAGCAGTACTTTCTAGATATCTAGATGGAATTACTTACCGCTGTTTCGGCCACGCAGATGTAACTGAATTGGCTCGCACGGCAACGGTTCCTGTGATTAATGCATTATCGGACTTACATCACCCCTGTCAGTCCGCTGCAGATTTGATGGCAATTACCGAACGTGGTAAAACTCCAGGTCACATTTCATGGGTTGGAGATGGTAACAATGTGTTTCATGATCTCGTTCTAGCAAGTGCTGCAATGGGTCACGATGTGAAGTACGCCACGCCCTTAGGTATGGAACCAAATGAACAAGTTATGCAACGTGCTAGGCAAATAGCCGAGCAGAATGGAGCTAGTATCACCGGCACTAACGACCCAGTGGAAGCCGTTAGTGACGCAGGAGTCATTTACACAGATATTTTTGTTTCTATGGGAGAGGAACATATGTCTGACAAGTTTGCTGCATTTGAAGGATTTCAGGTTAATGAAGAACTCGTATCCCACGCTCATCCAGATTATGCATTCATGCACTGCCTTCCAGCACATAGAGGAGAAGAAGTCACAGATGGCGTTATTGATTCAAAAAATAGTATAATTCTAGATCAGGCTGAAAATAGAATGTGGGCACAAATGTCGTTGCTGACTTACTTGTGCAACAATGATGCATGGAAAACCTATCGTGATTTAATCTGATTAGATTAAGACACTAGCGAGAAGACCAAGTATTGTCAGTATCATTGAAACTTTTATTTTCTTAGAGGCAGCAGTATCCTCAGCTAGAACAATATGTTTCTTGACACCCATTAGCGTGAATAAAGCAGGAGTTACTAATAGAAGATGAATTTGGGGGAATACACCTAAAGCAAACGGTGCTATAATCACAATTAGAGTAAGTAAAAGAATTAGCCAAGCAGTTAGTCTGGCCTTTTCTGCTCCGACTCTCATTGCATATGTATTGCGACCCTCATCACCCTCCATATCTTCAACATCTTTGACTATCTCTCTAGCAAAATTAAACAATGTACCTATGAAAAATAGAGTTATGGCTTTCAAATTCAATGGATCAAAAACGCCTGCTGCGCCGAATAAAGCAACCAAACCCACTGATAATGAAATTGCTAAATTACCAGGAAGGCCCTTTTCTTTCAAGCCTAAAGTGTAAGATCCTATTGACTCATAATTTACTAGTAAGAAAATCGCCATAAACCAAATAATAATTGTCGGATACCAGTTACTGAAATCTTCATTCATGTTAGATGCGATTAATGCTGCACCAATTAGTGAAGAAAATGATACTATCATCATTAATGAAATTACAAATTTAGCAGTTCTCAGACTAATTCTCCCGGCGGGAAGAGGTCTATCAGGACGATTCATTTTATCTATTTCCACATCAATATAGTCATTCAACGCATTCCATGAAGCCATGAATGAATATACAGACAAAGCTAGGAGGAAAGTAATGATTGCTTCATCGCCATTTGGCATACCATTCAATGACAATGTGGCACCTAAGAAAACGCCAACGAAACCAGTGAGGCAGTTGCCCGCTCTGAACAGATGTATCCAATCGGCTATGCTGCTCATAATATGTGGCGCTCACCAATCAGTCTTGATGATTACCGCTTCAAACAACTACAGCGATGTGTTCCTCAGCAAGTGCCCACACGCATACAGTGTACACACTGCCTCTGAATTGTCCTCTCTTATGACCAACTTTGGCAAATCTTCTATCTTTGGCTAGAATATTACCTACTTGATTCATAGTAGCACCCCATCGGAAGCGCTCATTCAAGTGATCAAATACCTCGACCGTGTTCGCAGTTCCTTTTTCTTCTAATAGCACACGAATAGCTTCTCTTAACCTTCGGGTACGTGACATTTATGCCACCTCCATAGGGATTGATCGGGAGGCGAGAACTCTATCATGGAGTCCGGACCAACTCTTACGACTAACATTGATTCGGATTGTAGGCTTCCTCATGGGTAGCCAACTTCCTTCTAATGCGGGAGTCCCATTAGAGTTGACCATTGCATCTGAACTTGGTGCAATACGGCTTTTTGTTGTCTTTCTTAATGCAGATAAGCTAACTATTCGTACAGGGTCTGCTCTCTTCCTGTAGATTAGACTGCTAGCGGTGTTTAGGCTTTGGTTCATGGCCTAATGTCACACCTTCTGCATATCAATGACGATAAAAGAGAGTAAAGTGAAAGTGAAAGTGAACCTGAAGACCAAATAGACGCTGCATCCATCGTTTTCATATACGAATGGTCAGTGGCGCGGATACAAGCTCGTGTGGTGTAGTTCGGTCCATCATGTCGCCCTCTCGAGGCGACGACCCGGGTTCAAATCCCGGCACGAGCACCAATATTGGTTGTGTGCCATTAAGACACTAAGGGTCAATTATCGGGATTGCAGATGATTCCTAAACAAGTCAGAACGGTCTTAAGCACCGCTTCGTTGGACAAGTAAGGTTCCAATGCGTGTAGAGCACGATGTGAAGCTTACTTTTGACGATGTTTTGATTCGACCGAAGCGCAGTACACTTGTTTCAAGATCAGATGTAACGCTCGTTCGTGATTTTACTTTCAGGCACTCCGACACCACATGGACAGGAGTTCCAGTAGTAGCAGCAAATATGGACACAACTGGGTTATTCAGTATTGCAGCAGAATTACAAAAACACCAAATGATTACCTGTATGCAAAAATTCTACTCTACCCGGGATTATTCTCAAGCATGGAAAGATGGTGTCAACCCCGAATTTGTCGCCATAACTTGTGGCTCCACAGAAAACTCATTTGAACTATTGAAAAGAAAAATGGCAACTAATGATAATACAAAGATGATTTGCATAGATGTTGCTAATGGATATCGAGAAGTATTCTTAGAATTTGTAAAGAGAGTTAGAAATGAGTTTCCCTCAAACATAATTATTGCAGGAAACATCGCAACCCGCGAAATGACAGAGGCACTAATTCTCGCGGGTGCAGATGTCGTCAAGGTTGGAATAGGACCCGGTTCTGTTTGCACAACTCGAAAGGTAGCAGGGGTCGGATATCCGCAATTGTCGGCCATTGCTGAATGCGCTGACGCTGCGCATGGCTTAGGAGGTCATGTGATGGCAGATGGGGGCTGTTCCAGCCCAGGAGATGTCGCCAAAGCATTTGCCGCTGGTGCTGACTTTGTTATGCTTGGAGGCATGTTCGCAGGTCATGATGAATCAGGGGGGGAACTGGTCACAAATGGAGATGGTAAACAATACAAATCGTTCTACGGTATGTCTAGTGCTAAAGCCATGGAATCACACTACGGCGAGGTAGCCAAACATCGTGCACCAGAAGGGAAAGAAGTTCGAGTTCCTTACAGAGGACCAGTTGAGATTACGGTTCAGGCAATTCTTGGCGGAGTTCGTTCCGCCTGTTCATATGTAGGAGCAAGAAGAATCAAAGATTTACCGAAATGCACGACTTTTATTCGAGTTACACAAACAACAAATGAAGTCTATCAGCGCTTCAATGTTGAAGAATAATTGACTATCAAATGTCAAGAATGACTTGGGCCATCCACCCTGGACCTTCGAATGAAGGAACACTGTCAACACCATCCACCACTTCGTGATTTCCAACTTGCCTGAAAATTAGATTGTGTAGAGTTACTGCTTTCACTTCTACTTCAAGCTCAACATCTTCTGAGTTCACCCAAAGAACTTGGCAAGAAACTGCTCCTTCTTCTATTACTGCCTGCATCTCTACAAGCCACTTGTTTTCCACAGAACCCTGGAATAATACTTCTTCTAACCATCGAACAAGTCCTCTTTCTAGGTCTCCATTGGGCAATTCCGATGACCACTCTGAAACATTGCGGAGATGACCCTCAAGAACTGCTTCGCCATGTTCAGATAACTGAATACCTTGCAAGGCAAGGGAAGATTGTCTGAAAACTTCTTCAGGAGTCTCGGCAAATGCTCGAAAACCAATGTCTGCAGTGGTTGGAAGTATCCACCAAGACATCAATTCACCACATATTTACAAGACGATGTTGCACAATAACCCAGCAGGTCAATCGTTGGTACATAATTCACCTTGGCTGGGGAAGCTAGTTGGATCCTTAGGGTTAGTATTCCACTTATTTTCACATTTGTTATAGTAACCATCGCCATCAGAATCAATCATCGCATCTGCTGGATCAAATGGGTCGAAATCAAAGTAAAATTCCCATCCAGACCACATACCATCATTGTCATGATCTTGATGATATACCTCTGAGCCATCATGCCAACCATCACCATCTGTATCAGCTAATACGGCATCGGTCCCATTTTGGAACTCTTCATAATTTGTATAATTAGCAAGGTCATTGTAGAATGAGGAGCCACTATTGGTGTAAGGGTCAATGTGACACTCGTAATTCTGTGGGTCATCCCACCCGGGGCAATAGCGGTTAAGCAAATGTGTTTTATTCAGACCATCTCCATCAAAATCCTCGGAGCCATCGTCGATTCCGTCGAGATTAGAATC
Organism: Candidatus Thalassarchaeaceae archaeon; assembly: GCA_013330385.1. GTDB lineage: Archaea > Thermoplasmatota > Poseidoniia > Poseidoniales > Thalassarchaeaceae > MGIIb-O1 > MGIIb-O1 sp12570u. The sequence continues at coordinate 5,207 of DUIL01000143.1, read as the reverse complement.
AGGCATTCTTGGATCCATTGGTCCTCTAGCACCTAGAGCATCTAGAGTGTTATTATCGACTAATCCAAGATTAATAGCTCGCTCGGATGCAGATACCTCCCAACCATCTGGAAGAAGATCCCCGTCAGTATCGTCATCGACTGGATTTGTATCCCAGCGATCAGGAGCTTCCATTGAATTGAGTAATGTGTCGTTATCTATGTCAAAGGAGGAATCAGGAGATGATGAGAACGAGGGGTCAAGTGCCCAACGGCCATTTGTAGGGATGTTGAACCCTGTCAAATTCATTTCGTAGATGAAGTACTTAGGGTCCAAGGCACCGTCTCCATTACGATCTCCAGAAGTTTGGAATCCCTTGAGATAACTATCCCAGACCCAGCCCCCAGGGCCAAGTCCACATAACTGCATATCATTACATCCAAGAGGAAGCCAATTCTGAGTTGTAACCCAGAGACTATGGCTATTGGTATTCTGTTGAACTGAGAAAACCTGCATTTCCCAACCGTCGGGTTGGCCATCACCATCTGTGTCATTATCTAGAGGATTAGTTGCGCTTTGCCAAGGTCGAGGAATATGGAGCACCTCACCTCCATCATTTAGACCATCATCATCAGTGTCCGCATTGTTGGCGTGAGTAATGTATTGGTCGGCCCCGTCAACGACTTCTTCGCCGTCGTCAAGACCATCATTGTCTGTATCAAACATTGAAGCATTTGTGTAGTAAGTAGTGCCGTTCCAAGTAAATCCATCAATTGCCTCAGTAAAGTCCTCTAAACCATCACTATCAGTATCCCTATCGGTTGCATTAGTAAATGTCTCATAGTATTCTACCGAATCAGAGAGACCATCTCGATCTGTATCATAGATACCTGGATCAGAACGGACAAGAACATCTCTAACACCCATATCGACAATTCTAATTGTCCAGCCAATAACTTCTATGCCGTCTAACAGACCATCATTGTCTGTATCTGGAACTAGAGGGTCAGTAGAACGGCCATCGATAATACCGTCTCCGTCTCTATCTCGAGCATTGTATTCATCTAGATTCGTGAATCTTTCATTATCCTCGACGATGATAATTAGATCTTGCAATCGGCTAGTTACTTCTTGACCTATTTCCACATTAATTGCATAAATCCATCCAGCAGTTGGAGCCTTAATTGGTATATTGACATACTGACTTTCTTGTACGGTGCGAACCCAAAGTACTGTTCGATTAACTTGGACAAATTCTCCAATTTCAACAGTGATAGTGTGGACGGTAGTTACACCAACCAATTCACTGTAGCGAACCCCACCATCACCATCTGCATCATATCCATCAAAGTCAGGATCATCTTCAGCATTACTTCCATCATTAGGGTGTATTCCATTGTGATACTCCCAACCATCAGGCATTCCATCGTTATCGGTATCGGCGTCCAGAGGACTAGTGAAATTGACTGCTCCCCAAGTATAGGCAACCTCATACTCCTCTACATTATTGAGACTGTCTTCATCACCATCCCCGTATGCATCAGTAGAATTTGCAGGGTTGAGAAGTGTGTTGTAACAGTACTCAAAACCATCTGGCATCCCATCGCCGTCAGTATCCCAATCGCCCGGCCCATTCAGTCGTCCATCGTTGTCCATATCTTGATTGAACCAAGTCAAATCACCTGTGCCGGACATCAAATCAGTGTAAGGTGCATCCATTCTTACTGTTCCAAATTGAGGTACACCACAGTGAACCTGTAAATCTAAACTTCCAAATGCAACCTCGACTCGATCTGGAATTAAGTCATTATCACTATCTTCTTCAAGAGGATTTGTATCATAAATCTCTTCAAGGAAGTTTGGAAGGCTATCTGGCCCTTGACGATCGATATCTAATACCGAATCACATGAGTGGTCTCCATTAGGACCAATTGGCAAATCGTTCCATGTTGCAGTGCCAATGGAAATTTGAATCTCAGTTTCAATTTGCGGAGTCAAAAGAGAACAGCCCCAATTAGGATTTAGAGGATCTAGAAGAGTAACTGGACCCTGTGCTGTTTGGATCGTATCTGTGTATAGAGATTCCCAACGATCATTGAGTCCATCACCATCACTATCTTGGACAGTTGGGTTAGTGCCTATTGCGGCTTCCTCTTCATTGGTCAAACCATCCCTGTCGGGATCTCCAAATGGGCCATTATCAGGGTCTGGGAATGTTTCATTCTGCTCACCAGTTTCTTCCTCTTCACCAGGATTCTCGTTTTCAATTTCGCCGGAAGTAGGCTCGCCAGAATCTAGTGGGTCAAGCCCATTCTGTATCTCCCAACCGTCTTCTAACCCATCATTATCAGTATCATTATTTCTCCAATCAGTGCCATAAAGAGTTTGTTCCATTCTATCAGGAAGACCATCATTATCGAAGTCTTCACCAGCCTGTTGGTTTTCAGAGCCATCAGTAATTACATCATCTCCAGCTGAATCAAAACCGCCAGATTCTGTAGTGGAAAGACCCGCGTCAATAATTGTGTAAAATCCGGCAAGACAGAGAGTCGCAGCTATTGCGGCAACTGCATATTGATTATGAGTTAGAGCCATTTTCTTCACCCGGCCCCTAATGGGGCCGTTCCTTTGACCTTGGGTTCGGCTATAATGTTTCAGCGGTAACGCATCTCACGGGTCAATTCACTAAAGCAACAGAAGATGACAGAAATAGGCTCACTACGCCGCTGTTAATATCGCACTGTAATTTCCCCCGGCGGCCATAAGCCCTTTCCCAACAAGCTAGAAGAACACCGCCTGAGATTGCAGGATGAAAGCATCCAGAAAGAGATAATTTAACACCACCGTGAGAATCAATCGCATCGACTGAAGATACATTTCCCAGACCATGCAATGAAAGATGTCTAGAAGTTACTCTCTTCCAATCATCGGGTTTTGAAATTAAAATATGAGGAGCGGATTCAAATGTCGACTTTCGAATTGAATCGGCCATCGCAGTCCACATCAAATTCTCATCTTGAGAATTACCTGAAAATATATAATTGTCATAACCGGTGTGTATTTCATCCAAATATGGTTCACAATATTCTGCGAATCGAAGAATTAAATCTCGATGAATCACCATACATCTATTACCCATTATTGCCCAACTTCCGTTATGTCCAATTTCCAGAGTTTCAAATAATTCAGAATCACATTTTTCACTTTCATTATCCGCCCAAAAAGTTTTCATTTTTCGTGGAGGAGGCACTTCGGATTGATCTGGAGAAAGTGATACAATTAGGCTCTGATCTTTCGATTCACTCCATCTAAATCGATGTCGAATATTACTAGAAGTTTCAACGGCGGAAGCGATAAACCCAGCACATATTGGCCCATATGCTGGCTTGACCACGACAATTCTTTTCTCTTCATTAGATGAATCGAGTGAACTAAAATAACCAATACCTCTTGACATCCAATCGTTTTGTAAAGAATTCCAAGTATCTGGATTTCCACCCTTAGGCATGGAGTATGATTTGCCTTTCAGAAGCATATATTCTTCAGATTCGGCAGCAGCATGGGCCAATCGGCGACCAAGGCTTTGATTCGTTCTCTCTTCGACACCTTGAATCCACGACTCGAAATAATTAGTACCAATAATCCATACTGGTTGCATTTCCCGTGCTGAATCTCTAATTAATCCATCAGATGTTGAAACCCAACGCTGAACTAAAGGCACATCTTCATGCCCCTTACCAACTTTCAAGAAATCGAAGAAGCCCATGACATCAACCATTTATGAATTGGTCAATACGATCAAATGCTTTTTCAAGAATATCGACAGAAGGTAAGCAAACCATGCGGAAGTGACCGCTTCCGAATTCAGGTGAAAATCCTGAACCATGAACCACCAAAACGTGGTGTTGATGAAGAAGGTCAAGGACCCATTCTTTGTCAGATTCTATATTCTCATCCGTGATTTGGACAAAGAGATAGAAAGCCCCACCGGGTGCTTGACATTCGATTCCTTCAATTTCCTCTATGCGATTTAAACAATAATCCATTCGTTGCTTAATTTTGATTCTGTGCCCAATTAGCCAATCGGTTGAATCATTCAGTCCTGCAAGGAATCCATATTGAGCAGGGGTAGAAGCACATAACCTACTGCGCAATAATCGCTCAACACCATCACGTACGAGGGATAACTTAGATTCGGGGTCATACCATGCCATGTACCCAATTCTCCAACCTGGGGCGAAGTAGACCTTAGAGACTCCATTAAGTGTGATGATTGGTACTTTGCCAGAGCGAGATGCTACAGAAACAAGATTGTCAGTAAAGTCGAGGCCGTCGTAAATTTCATCTGCAATTATCGTACATTTTGGCCACTTTTCAGCGATATCGATTAGTGCGTCTATCTCGGAAGCAGTAGCTACATTTCCAGTTGGGTTGTTTGGATTAATTAGGACTAGAAGACGGACGTTATCGTCCATCTTGGAACGTATGTCTTCAAGGTCAATACGCCAACCATTTTGTGAATCTAAACGATATTCGACAGTAATCGCCCCATACATCTGAGGATAGGCCATGTAAGGAGGATAATGA
>DUIL01000143.1:0-293 GCA_013330385.1 Candidatus Thalassarchaeaceae archaeon | reverse complement strand
TTGTCACCGGATTCCAAGAATGCAGCGAAAATTATCTGCAACGCCTCAGTAACTCCATGAGTGACGTATACATCACCCTCTTTGCACATCCAGCCTTTGTTAGTCTCTGTTGTTGCAATAGCTTGGCGTAGGGCTGGAAGTCCGTAAGAAGGGCCGTATCCATTGTCCTGTGCATCGAGTGCTGCCTTGTACGCAGCAATCATGTGATCAGGAGTTGGCAGCCCCTCGTACGCTAATGGGTCTCCAATATTCAGACGAATTATCTCATGTCCCTGCTTTTCCAATTCGACAGC
>DUIL01000091.1 GCA_013330385.1 Candidatus Thalassarchaeaceae archaeon | reverse complement strand
GTCTACAATGGAGGAGATGCAGAAATCGAGGGATGGAATGGAGGTGCTGTGTCCGTACCTGGCGATGGTTCACCGGGTCTTATTCTGATGAGAGGAGATGGTTGCACACCGGGAGGAGATTCTGATTCTGCTATAGAATGGGAGATTCGCTGGATTCGTATTGGGGCTTCGACTTTCTGTGATGGGGGTTTGATTGAAGCGCACTCTGGGATGAGTGCAACCGCTTCATTCAGTCCTGAAACCGGCCTTGAAGATCTACTAGGTTGGATTTCTGAGGCCGACACATCACTACATATTCATGTCTACGAATTTCTTCATCCCGATTTGACTCATGCTCTGATTGCTGCACTAAACAGAGATGTTAGTGTGACGTTATTGATTGAAGATGGTATTCTAGATAGTTCGAATACTATCAATGACCAACGAGGGCATGCGCAAGCTGTTAGTGATGCTGGAGGGACTGTGTTGTGGATGGTAGATCCTAGCGAGATTAGTTCACCTTACTCATTTATTCACAGTAAAGTAGCGGTTAAAGATTCAGAAAGTGTTTGGATTTCATCGGGAAATTGGAAGGAATCAAGCCTACCTACAGTGGATGAATCAGGGAACAGAGAATGGTCATTATTCCTAGATTCAAGTGAAGTTGCAACAAAGGTTCTCGAAAGGATGTCATTTGATGAGAATGTCAACCATCTGCACATAGATGCTCACTCAAGTTACTATGCACCCACTGGAGGATGGGAATTGCCAAATCCCTCTAGCACCTTACCTAATGATTCACCGAACCCTGACGCCACAACTCCATTCCGTACGAGATTACTGACCTGCCCTGATGACTGCGTAACAGGACTTGTCTCAGAAATTGATAATGCAGACTCCAGAATTCGTCTCTCAATTCAGTACCTTGACCTTGACTGGTATTGGGGTTTTGGTGCTGAAAACCCAATTCTTGCAGCGCTCCACTCCGCTGCGCAGAGGGGCGTTAAAATTGAGTTAATGCTGAATGCATTCTATGCTGATTATGATGATGATATTCGAGATACTGTAAATCTATTCAATACAGATTGGAATGGCACTCAAGGTCTTGATGTAAATGCAAGATTAATGGCTACTGCTCCAGATATTTGGAAACTGCATAACAAGGGTATGATTATCGATGATGATACCGTACTAGTTGGAAGTATGAACTGGGGTTCAAACTCCATGCTGCGCAACCGAGAAATGGGAATAATTAGTGAATCAACTGAACTTACTGCAGTTTATGCGGCTAAATTTGACTCCGACTGGAATCGGCTTGATGAAAACACCGACTCGGATGGAGATATGCTTCCTGATTCATGGGAAGTTCTCTATGGACTTGATAGGCATAGTGCTGCAGTACCTGGAACTGCATTATCTGAACAATCCTTAGATCCGGACGAGGATGGTCTTGACAATCTCAATGAGTACCTCCTCAATGGAGACCCTACTGATGAAGACACTGATGACGACTGTATTCTAGATGGCGAAGAACCTGGATTCGCACAATCTGTAATGCGTTCACCAGGAGTCTCAATGGTATCTGGTGATGTTGATGAAAATGGAATTCCTGATGGAGAACAATATGATTGTGAGGAAGAAGTCGTCATCACTGATCCGAATAATGGAAACAGTGGTGAAAATAACACTGGGGGGAATAATGAAGGCGGTGGAGGCATCACAATTATCAATGTCAGAGATGACCCCCTGTCCACTCCAGGCGCAAAGTTCCTGCTTGGTTTGACAGTCATTGCCGGCATCTCTGTAATTGGAGCAGGGTTGTCGATAATCAGTCGCCCGAAAACCAAGGCTGAAGAGAAATTAATCGATGATTCGGGGTATATTTTTGATGATGCAGATTTGCATAAAGCAATACTTTCCGGAACACGGTTTGACGAATCATCAGAGGACACAAGGCAGTGGACTGAGGGAAGAGACGATGGAAAACATGGTTCAATCGTTCTAGATGGATTTGGATTTGAAGAACTAAGTCGAGACGAAGTCCAGTGGAGATTAGACCAAGGAATTTCGATTGAAGAACTGCGTGATGAATTCGGTGAGGACGAAGCATGAGAAATTCCATGCAAGAAATTGTCGACGGGATAGTCACTGGTTCTTTGGATGACGCTGAAGTTCTAGAATGGTTAAGTTTTATTTTTGAGAACGGTTTGAATAACAATGAAACTATCGAATTAACAGAATCAATGAGAGATTCCGGAGATGTGTTTGAATGGCCCAATGAGTGGGCTCATCTTGTTGTTGACAAACATTCTACAGGTGGTGTTGGAGACAAAGTTTCGATTCCTCTGGCCCCTGCCTTAGCCGCTTGTGGGCTCAAGGTTCCGATGATTTCTGGACGAGGACTGGGCCATACGGGAGGCACTTTGGATAAACTAGAAAGTATTCCAGGATTCGATGTAGAACTCGACTCAAAACAAATCCAAGACCAAATAGGAAATATAGGAGTTGCAATGGTTGGTCAGAGTGAAAATCTAGTTCCAGCCGATCGCAGGATGTATGCTCTAAGAGACATCAGTGGCACCATTGCTTCGATTCCTCTAATTACTTCTTCAATTGTCTCAAAGAAAACTGCAGAAGGATTGTCTGCTCTAATTCTAGATGTCAAACATGGCCGAGCAGCCTTCATGCAAGAACGTGAGGACGCGGAGGCATTAGCACGCTCAATGGTTGATGCTGCAAATGGTATGGGCGTTAGCACCACTGCAGTTTTGACCACGATGGACCAACCTCTAGGCTGTGCTGTAGGAAATTCTTTGGAAATTGTAGAGAGTGTGGAGACTCTATGTGGCCGTGGCCCACATGATTTAGAAGAATTAATCTGTGTTCAAGGAGGGTTACTTTTGACCGCCACTGGGATTTCAGAAAATATGGAAGAAGGTGCCTTAATGATTCATGATTCACTCAATGATGGTTCTGCATTGAAGAAATTCATAGATATGGTTGAAGCACAAGGAGGAGACGGTGGTATTTTTGATTCGGACATGACCATGCTGAGAGGACTAAATCTTCTTGATTCAAAATTAAATTCCACAGAAATTTTTTCTGAAAAGAGTGGATATGTTTCAGACATAGATGCAATGGTCATAGCTCTATCATGTTGTGAATTGGGTTCCGGGCGAAAAAAACTTGGAGACTCAATAGACCATTCCGTAGGAGCAATTATCGAAGCACAGGTTGGAGATGAAGTGGAAGAAGGGGACTCCCTTGTTGTTGTATATCACAGAGATGAACTTCCCAATGGAATGTCTAAATCACTAGAATCAGCATTTACCATTACAGATGGGCCAATTGAACTTCATTCAAGGGTGAGTGAAATTATCAGGTGAGAATATGAGACTCAATCATATTGACCAGATGAAAGCCATTGCAGTCCTCTGTATGGTTGAAGTCCATACCGCTGCAATTATGCCTCCTGAAGGAATCTCAGTAGGACACCCAGCAGCCTTTGTCGCAGCAGCATTCGGAGGAATGGCTGCACCTTTATTCGTGACATTATCTGGTTGGGGCATCCATAGAGGGGCGCAGCGTAGATTTGCTGAGAATTTCAACAACAGTGCGTGGATTGACTGGGTGCTACCTCGTGT
>DUIL01000035.1 GCA_013330385.1 Candidatus Thalassarchaeaceae archaeon | reverse complement strand
TGCAATACCTAGGTCTTTGGGAAATTCCTTCAACTTCTTAGGAAGAACAACCGGAATCATTTCCTTCCCAATTAGGGCGACTCTACTTTCGCGACGTTCAGAGAGTACCTCTCGCCCGACAAGTGGTGCGAGATTGTGGCTGAATTCCATGACATCATCATGACTTGGCATATTTTCTATTGTGTGATTAGAACGTGAATGACCAACATACACGTATCCTTTTGCTTCAATGAAGTCTGGGTCTGCGATATTATCCAATCTTGCATAGTCCTTGTAGTGACCTAATGATTCACCCTTGATTAGGGTGTGACGGCAGACGGTACGTGTATCGAGACTGGGAAGAATTGCTAGAGTTTCTTCCAACTTCTCAAATGCAGCAGTATCGAACTTTGGTTTGCATAATCGATTGAAAATTTCCTTGTTAGGGGCATCCACACTAACATACAACTGAGTAGGAAGTGGGTCGAGTTGTTCAATCACTTTTGGCAGAGAACCATTGGTGACAAGGAAGGTGGAGACTCCATGCTGATGGCAGACTTCAAGGAATTCTCCAAGTCGAGAGTATAGTGTAGGTTCACCATTCAGAGAAATTGCAACATGCTTCGGGTCTTGAGCATCCAACCATTTCTCACGGTCAGCCTTTGGATTTCCTCCATAGCCGGTAATAAGACGACGATGAGCACGAACCGATTCAAGGAATAATTCGTATGGGTCATCGTCAATCTTGGTTAATGTGTCAGAATGTGGCTCTCTCCAGCAGTATGTGCAAGCGAGGTTGCAGGTGTCTACATTTGGCGCCATTTGCATACAGCCATGACTCTCAATACCGTAGAATGTGCCTTTGTAACATGAACGATCTGCAATCAAACTCTGCTTCGTCCAGTGACAAACCTTGACCCCTCCATGATCACCAACTAAGTGATATCGTTGCTTTGCTAATCGGGCTGCAATTGCAGGCTCAATCTTGGTTGTTGGTGCGCTCTGCATTCAATCATCTCCGACTTCGAACACCACATTGGGGTCGCGTCAGCGATTCATCCGTGTAGCCATTCAGTCTTGAAAGTGACCTATGTAACTGAAGTGATATACTGCCAATGCCAATCCGTGTCAATGGTCCGTGCCTTCGCGGTCTGCCTCACGCTCATCATTTTGGGCCCTTGTATCTCGGGATGTGTTTCTCCCGATGATGATTCAAAACTGATTTCCGTGGACAAAATTACCATTTCCCCCGAGGTACTTTTGGGAGCCCAATTTCAAACAGTTGAGTTTACAGCTTCTAGTTCTATGAGCATACATGTCCCGTATCTTGTGTTAGATGAAGAATCAGGGTATGTAGTCAATAGCACCACTCTTGACTTTGCTTCATCCGGAACTCAGAGTGTCGAAATGTTAGCCCCTTCTAATTTCAATATGTCTTATTTCCTTCTTGGTGAACATGGTCGTGAAGAATGGCCTATGCGTGCAACCAATCAGAGTTGGAGTGAGTGGTTTGACTCAACTGATTTTGAAGATACTCGCTACACTTACATTGAGCATTCAGTACTTCGAGCCAATGATTCAACTTACACAATTGAGGAAGGCGCGAGACATAGCACAGGAATCATAGATGGTAGAAATGTCTTCGAATGGTTAGAAATTTTTGCGGATCCTCAGACTGGATACAACGACCGGTGGGGGCCTTTCACCCTCAATGACCCAACTTACATGAGAGCTGCAAATTTCATGCAAGGAGAACTTCAGGGAATGGGTTATGATTCTCAAGTTCATCGCTACTGGATTTCTGATTTTTCATACGCAGTTAACGTCTGTGGGTACAAAACAGGAACTATGTATCCTGATGAGTGGTTGGTTCTAGGTGCACATTTAGATATCGCAGAATCAGGTAGTCCACCAGGAGGTGGAACTCACATAGGAGCCCATGACAATGGCGCAGGTGTAGCCTTAGTTTTGGAAGCCGCTCGAGGCCTGGCTCAGTTTGACCATAGACGAACTCTAGTAGTGTGCTTTTGGTCGAATGAGGAGAATGGTTACGATGGGGTTGACACTTGGATTGACAATATTCCCTCAGGAGTTACTCTTTCCAATTACTTGAATGCCGATGCGGTAGGTACTAACTGGCCTGGATACTACACACTTGTTGTTGATATCATTCCTGAAACTGATAACCAAATCAATGAGCAATGGCCGATGGTACGTCTGGCAGAATGGGTCGGTTCCAACAATAATGACATCGCTGAGGCTCTAAGACTGGGTCGAGAAATCTACAACACAGAAGGATACGCTTCGATGAAAGACGTTGATTCAAGTGAGCAAAAGCGTCAATCAATTTCGGTACATGAGTCGCAGAGAGGTAGAAGCGATTACGAGCGGATTGCTGACCAACTCGGTGTGGTTTCAATGGATTTTGGTTCACTAACTGGTGGTTCTGATTGTTACCATGCACCGTGTGACACTTTGGACACAATGATTGACATGATGATTACAGATAACGCTACAGGAGTGCAGAATCTAGTCGAATCATTTGATCTGATATCTTGGTGGCTGTTCAACCTAGCAATGCACCTAGACGAGACGCCGATTTACAATGAGTCCTAACAAATTCCCTCCGCAATGTATCAATAATGCCGGCGTTGACTTTATGGTTAGTTCTCATTACCGAATAATATGGCAGGATTATTTGAGGCCGATTCGTATATGATTAGACAGAAAGTAATGAAAATACTCGGAGAGGAATTTCACATTTATTCAGATGAATCAATGGAGAATATGATTGGTTATTCTAAGCAGAAAGCGCTGAAGTTGAAAGAAGACATTCGAGTCTATTCAGACGAGTCACAATCTACCGAGTTGCTGACGATTAAGCAGAAGCAGATGTTCGATCTCAAAGGAAGTTTCGGTATCGTTGATGGAGAAACAGGCGATTCACTAGGCTCCATAAAGCGCAAGGGAATAAAATCACTACTCAAAGATTCATGGATAGTTCTGGATACAGCAGATAATGAGGTTGGATCTCTCGGTGAGGACAGCGGTGGTAAGGCCTTAGTTCGGCGCTTAGTGCCGTTTGCTTCATTACTCATGCCGCAGCAATTCGTTCTAAGAATGAATGGTGCTTCGGGAGAGGTTACTTTCACTCAGAAAATCAACCCAGTGGTACACAAATTAGTAGTCAGTGGCATTTCTAGTTCTGGAATTGACCCTCGAATTGCGGCAAGTGCGGCAGTTCTACTAATTGCAATAGAAGGTAGACAAGGCTAATCCTGTTTAACTGAAATATTTGATTGCTACACTACGAACAATCCAAATTAAAGTAAAGCCAAAGACGAACATTCCATAGATAGAATAGGTTAATTCCAATTCATTATCTGTTTTTCCAATCAAAGTCATTATTGCAAGGAATAATATGAGGATAGTGGTATACCATCGAAACTCTTTTTCTAAATCTTGTTTCGATGTGCCTCCTGGACCATAATTCTTGATAAAATAACTAACTATGACCCAACTTAGTACGAATGCACCCACTGAAATTCCCATTTCACTTACTTCTGAAATTCCTCCGTAAAATAATAAGGCAAGGAAAGCCACTAATGCTCCTGAAGCCCACATTAATTCTTTTTGCATATTTTCATCCATAAATACGGCCTCCAAAACAAGCTTCGAAACATGTCATCATAAAGGTTCCAAGTGCTAGATGTGAATGAAGTTTTGTCAACGTCCTTTTCATTCAAAGATGTCTCTAATTCGAGGCACAGTTCTCTGCTTTGGATGAAGGCATTCTTCAGATGGGTCGATGACGAATTCTTTGAGAAAGCGTCGCCCAAGAATAATTCTGTGGCGCATTCGTGAGCGGTCTTGAAGACACAGTTCGATATCATGATCCTGTCCAGCAATCTCTAGTGTTGTTCTAATCACTGGACGCAATGTATCGTGACCTCC
>DUIL01000025.1 GCA_013330385.1 Candidatus Thalassarchaeaceae archaeon | reverse complement strand
GAAATTGGAAAATTATTGATTTGTCCACGTATCTCATCAACACGCTCTTCAGGAAGGAAGCCGAATTCGCCGCGCTGGCAAACTATCTCGCCTACCTTTTTCTGAATGGGCTTGGGTACTGCATTAGTTATCCAACGTAGAGTCTTCTCTATTGGAGGGGGGTCGATATCCTCGGGGATTCCCCTTGGAAGTGGAGTTTGTTTGAATCTAGCAAGCGCACGCTCAACCGCTTCCGGGTCACCAGTCGATGACGATTTCATCACTGGACCATTCTTTGATTTGGTTCGGCGGCGTCGACGATTGCGGCCGCCAGAGCCTTCCTTCTTCTCGCTCAACGGGCCACGCCAACCGCCACCCGCCCATGAACCCTCGTAGGTCAAACTGTTCTAGTTCGGTTGCGAGAATAGACATCATAGAGCCAATCTCGGAGTGGATAAGGTACAAACCAAATGGTGGAGAAAAGCATCCAAGGAAATCGAAGACGATAGAGAATTCTTATTATTGCTGCAGATCTAACAAACCAATTCCCTTTTTCGTCGATAAAAACTACTGAATCAATTCCACGGAGTTCCTCTGGCATTTCGCGCATCAAAACTTCACCTTCTTCAGTTTCTTGTGCTATAATTAGGAATCTGTTTATTGAATCTCGTTTCTTAATGAAACGAGCCCAGCGCGTACATACTGAGCAGAATCCATCTATGAGAACAGTGTACTGCTCAGACATTGGCAGACCTCAGACAAATGCTATGCCTGGCTCCAAGGGGAATGCCACTCGGGCCTTTCCTGCCACATCTTCGCCTTCACCAACAGAGTAGGAAATTACTGAATCGACACCGAGAACACTAGCGATGAAGGCTGCATTCTCATTGATTACCGCTGCCTCATCAAGCTGACTCACGACTAGGGTTTTTTGTCCCTCAGACCAAGTGTGAATTCGGCCTCTCTTCTTTTTGGATCCAACGGTTAGAGCCATCCAAGTTTGGAATATCTCACCGCGGAGGGTTTCATTTTCGAAAATTGGGAGACTTTGCAAATGTGCTTGCCCTTGGCTTTTGAAATCAAAGTCTGAAGCAGCCAGTTGTACTGCATCACGGGCTAAATCGGACTTCCAGTTGGATGCTGTTTGGACTACCATCTTGGTTATCGGAGCATCTGAGTGTTTTTCGGCCAAACCTCGTAGATTGCGGGCCGAATGAATTAGGTCGCGCAAATACTCCTCACGCGCTAATACCTCGGAATAATCTGAATCTGCTTTCATATCAGAAAGTGTGTGACTGGCAAGCATGCCCTCGCCACCTAATGATGACCAGAATTCCTCTGCAATGTGAGGGGTTGCAGGGGCAAGCATCTCGGCCCAACTAGAAAGATATTGACGAGCAGTTGGGCCATCTGAACCACCTCTTCGCCTATACCAATGCCAGTCGGATAACATCTCAAAGTGACTGGTCATTACGCCTTCGCGAAGACTGACATTACCCATTGCTTCAAGCCACTTTGAGCGACTAATTTGTAGTCGAGCCAAAAGCCAATCATCCATCTTTCCGGGAGATGTTCCCAAACTAGAACCTGATTCGAATGCCTCGATTATCTGGTGCATTTGGCGATAATTGGCCTCAAGAGCACTATCTGACCAATCCATTCCAGCCTCTGGATTTGCGCCAAAGAGAATGAAGAGGCGGACTGTATCTGCTCCGAATTTTGTTACCATCTCACCCGGGCTGACTGTGTTTCCAAGCGACTTGCCCATCTTCACAGAACGTGTACTGAGTTTTTGGCTACAATTAGGGCAATCGCCACCAAACTTGTCAACATGATATTCGGCATTACAATCAACACAGAAAGGTGCTGGAGCATTCAGCATTCCTTGACAAACCAAGCGCCCGAATGGCTCACCTGTGTTATTCATTCCAAGATCACGCGTGGCCTTTGTGAAGAAGCGGGCGTAGAGAAGGTGCATGACCGCGTGCTCAATACCGCCAATGTAGAGATCAACTCCTCCATCCATCCAATAATTGACCGTGTCTGTGTCAAATGGAGCAGTCTTATTTGTTGAATCTGCGAACCTCATGAAATACCAAGACGAATCATAGAAGGTATCCATTGTATCCGTTTCTCGACGTGCCGAACCGCCGCATTGCGAGCAAGTTGCATTAAGGAATTCATCGTTAGATGCAAGAGGATTACCACTCTCATCCCAACTAAAATTAACATTGAGGGGGAGTTCAATCGGAAGATCGCCAGTAGCAACAGGTACGACCCCACAATCATCACAGTGGAGCATAGGAATTGGAGTTCCCCAGAATCTCTGACGACTCAATAACCAATCTTTGAGGCGATATTGAACTGTGCCGTGTCCAGAACCTTCGGCCTCAAGAGCAGAAATAACAGCAGCCTTTGCTTCGTTTCCAAATAGGCCGTTGAAATCTTCACGGCTGGAATTAACCATCCAGCCTAAACCATCGAAAACAGGATTCTCCTCAACCCCTTCACCACCCTGTTTTCGAGAAAGAACGGGCTTTACGGGAATTCCGTACTTCTTGGCAAAATCATAGTCGCGTTGATCATGTCCTGGTACTGCCATCACAGCTCCTGTTCCATAGCTTGCAACAACGAAGTTTCCAACATAGATGGGAACTTCTTCACCATTTAGTGGATTAACAGCAAAGCGCCCCAAAGGTACTCCTTTCTTTTCCTTCAACATGTTGATTCGCTCAAACTCTGACATTCGAGCGCACTCATCACGCAATTCGCGCCATGCAGGCTCATATTCAGTTCCTGAAACTAATTCTTCACACAATGGATGTTCAGGCGAAAGAGTGACGAAAGTGACTCCGAAAATTGTGTCGGGGCGAGTTGTGAAGGCTCCAATTACTGAATCTGAACCTACTATTGGAAAATCAATGTGTGCACCGTGAGAACGACCTATCCAATTGCGCTGCATTGCCTTGACATTTTCAGGGAATTCGATGTTCTCCAATTCATCCAACAATTCATCGGCATACTCAGTCATTCGCAAGAACCACTGAGCCATGTCCTTCTGCACGACTTCAAGTCCACAGCGCCAGCAGCGGTTATTCTTGACTTGCTCATTTGCGAGAACTGTATCACAATCATTACACCAATTGACTGGAGCATGACGCCTCTCAACTAGGCCAGCCTCGTAAAATTTCAGGAACATTTCTTGATTCCAATGATAATATTCCGGAGTAGACGTTGCAAACACCCTACGCCAATCATATGAGTAACCCATACGTTCCTGATCGGTCTTAATCACCGCAATATTGCGCTCAGTAACTGAATGAGGATGCCCGCCCTCTTTCTTCGCTGCATTTTCAGCGGGCATGCCAAATGAATCGTAACCCATCGGATAGAGGACATTTTTACCCATTAATCGCTGGAATCTTGCCATCGCATCCCCTATTGAGTAATTGCGAACATGACCCATGTGCATATTTCCCGAAGGATATGGAAACATCTCTAGACAGTAGAACTTAGGCTTGCTTGAATCGACTTCGGCATCGAAGACTCTTGCCTCACGCCAGCGTGCCTGCCAGCGTTCTTCAATTTCCGCAGAATCGTATGCCATTATTTCACATCCCAATCAAAAAGGAAGCCATCAGGCTCCCAAACTAAGCAGTAGGCCATG
>DUIL01000013.1:2689-3499 GCA_013330385.1 Candidatus Thalassarchaeaceae archaeon | reverse complement strand
GAACATGTATTCGCTACAAGGATTTGAGCCATTGATTCTACCACCTTCAGGGCATGTGTGCCATTCATTGATGGTGGTATCAAATTGAACACCTGGATCCGCACAGGCCCAAGCGGTATATGCAACCTTATTCCACAAATTGGCAGCGGGCATCGAGCGATTCGGAACAGGGTCTCGTCCAGCTTTTGCAGCTTTTTCTAATTCAGTGCGGAAATACAAATTCCATTCACCGTTATCTCTTAGGGCATCCATGAATGAGTTTGGTACACGAACAGAGTTGTTACTATTCTGTCCTGAAACTGTCGCATATCCCTCGCCTTGCCAATCAGTATCTAGAACTTCAAACTCTAGACTCTTCCAACCCTGACCAGCGAGGTCAAGAATGCGTTTGATATGCGGCTGAGGTATACTATCACGAACTGCCTTCACCATTGCCATCTTCAGAGAGCCATTTGTAGCAGGGTTGAGTCTTCCATCATCTTCATCAAAAGACCAAATTGCTTCCATTATTGCGTCGGAATGTTTCTGTAGAATATTAGAACCTATGACAAGAGCTGAAACTTTTTCTTCTTCAGTAAGTTTCCAATCAATGTATTCTTCTATATCGGGGTGATCCAAATCTAAAGTTACCATCTTCGCTGCTCGGCGGGTAGTGCCTCCAGATTTTATCGCTCCAGCCGCCCGGTCACCAATCTTTAGGAACGAAAGTAAACCACTAGAAGTTCCGCCACCAGAGAGAGGTTCCCCCGCTCCTCTAATTCTAGAGAAGTTTGACCCGGTTCCCGAGCCATACTTGAACAACAAAGCCTC
>DUIL01000013.1:0-2353 GCA_013330385.1 Candidatus Thalassarchaeaceae archaeon | reverse complement strand
CTATTCCAAAGCCCCATGATTGATTCACTTCCACCTACAAGTGAATCGCTGACGGACTGGATAAAGCAAGCGTGAGGTTGAGGGTGGGTGTAAGCATCTTCTGACAATTTCACTTCCCCAGTTAAAGGATCAACATAGTGGTGTCCTTGAGCTGGCCCTTCAATTCCATAAGCCCAATTTAATCCAGTATTGAACCATTGAGGGCTATTTGGTGCTGAGCGCTGACTTGCGATAAGATAACACATTTCATCATAGAATGCCCGAGCATCAGCCTCACTAGCGAAGTACCCATGTTTGTATCCCCAGTATGTCCAAGTTCCGGAAAGGCGGCGGAATAATTCTCGCCCATCATTTTCCCCTACGAATCTACTTTCAGCGTCGAGGCTCTGAAGCTTCTCATGATCAGGCTCACTCTTCTGGAGCCATACCGGAACACCTTCTTCTGGCACTTTACGTAGAGCAGCGGGTACACCTGCCTTTCTCAGATATTTTTGAGCACAAATCTTGCCAGGCACACCAGCAAAACCAGATGGAAGTTTCACTCCTTGGATTTCGTGAGCAAGACTTCCGTCGGGGTTTCGGATTTCCACACTCATTTCTATCCAATTGAATTGTTCGAAGGGGTCAGCCCCTGCAGTTGTGAATCTACGTTCAATGACGAGACCTTTCTCAGCCTCTCCAATTTCTTCTATGGATTCTTCTTCTGATCTCGTCTGCATAGTCCCCTCTCCAATAATTCCCCGGCTCAATTCTGAAGCTTCCCTCGCGCGAAGGGTTTGGTTGTGCTCAGAGAGGGTGTTTAATGATTCAGTATAACTCACCCTCCTTGGAGGAGGGTTTGCTTTGAAAAACTAACATATCAGTAATCGCTCTAATGATATTTTTTCCCAGATTAAGATAGCATTTCTAATTCCCAATCGAGAGAGGCCCCAGATCGAGTAATCATTATTCCCACTCTGCAAAATTTTTCGTGACTGCCTTCAATCAATCGCCGAACTAACACTTCAGGAACATCTCCTTTTATGATATATTTCATCTGAATCGATGTAATCACTTTAGGGTAATCTTCAGCCATTTCTACTTCTATCTCAATTGTAGCAAATTCGACATTATCCACTCTCTCTTTCAAGCCGCCGACTACATCGATTAGTGAGCAGGCGGCATGAGCGTGAATGAGCATCTCAGTAGGACTTGGCGAATCCTCGCCATAGATGTTGAAGCTCTTCCCTCCACCTGTTGTTCCGATGTAACCACCAGCCCCCGTCCAAGTGACTTCCCCCTTCATATCCCTTCCAAGTAGTGGGGTCTCTTCAAGGGTTGGCTTCATCAATGTCGGGCCAGCCGCCAGTCTGAGAGACATGAGTGGAGGCGCGGCAATAACGATGCGGGAAGGATGCCTAAACGTTCCATCCCACCCCATAATCCATTACATCGAAGGCGATGGAATCGGCATCGACATAACTCCTGTAATGATGAAAGTAGTCGATGCTGCAGTGGATTGCGCATACGGAAACAGTCGTAGTATACATTGGAGTGAGGTGCTAGCCGGTCAGAAAGCCTTTGACGCAACCGGCGAATGGCTTCCTAGTGAGACTCTAGATGCAATGCGAACAGGCCTTGTATCAATCAAGGGTCCTTTGACGACTCCCGTTGGAGGAGGAATTAGATCACTCAATGTTGCACTCCGTCAACAACTCGACCTATTCGCCTGTGTACGGCCAGTACGTTGGTATTCTGGCACCCCAAGTCCAGTGAAAGATCCGGGTGCCGTTGACATGATTATTTTCCGAGAGAACAGCGAAGATGTTTACGCGGGAATTGAGTGGGAATCAGGTAGTCCTGAGGTTCGCAAGGTCATAGATTTCCTTCAAAATGAGATGGGTGTTTCCAAGATTCGATTTCCTGATACTAGTGGAATAGGAATCAAACCAATATCTAGTGAAGGAACAGCACGAATTGTTCGAGCGGCTATTCAGTATGCTATTGATAATGACAAGGATAGTGTAACTCTAGTTCACAAGGGCAATATCATGAAATTTACAGAAGGCGGCTTCAGAGATTGGGGCTATCAATTAGCTCAAGATGAATTTGGAGCAGAGTTGCTAGATGGAGGGCCTTGGTGCACCTTAACCAATCCAAACACAGGCACTACAATCACCATCAAAGATGTCATTGCAGACGCGATGCTCCAGCAAGTTCTCACCCGTCCACGCGAGTATGGTGTGTTGACAACCATGAATCTCAATGGGGATTACATCTCAGATGCCCTTGCCGCTCAAGTGGGTGGTATTGGCATAGCACCGGGTGCTAATATCAACTACGATACTGGAATTGCGATTTTTGAAGCAACACA
>DUIL01000066.1 GCA_013330385.1 Candidatus Thalassarchaeaceae archaeon | reverse complement strand
CTCTTGCCTCAGTTGAAGAAGAGTGAATTGAATCTTTATTCAATTAATCAAGGGACATATCTGTATTGGGTAATAGCGGCACTTCACCTGGTGGATTTCGTTCAAAGTATGTCCACACTGGTCTTGGTAAGAGTCTAATCCTACCTTCAATTTGGATAGTTGGTTCAAGAATCTCAGCTATTTCCTCAACTGCAGCTGCAAGATTCTGTCTAGGGTTATTCATGCGCCTTTAGATTCGTATTTCTCCGAGCCGTTCTTCTTCCTCTTGATCACGTTCCCATCCAGCGTTTCTAAGCATCCTGTAAATCACCATTCGTTCTCCAAGACCATTAGTTGAGAGTGTAGTGTTACATGTATCAAAGCGTAGGTTTGGTCCATTGTTTTGCATTGGAGTGAGCCTCATTCTAGCTCCAATTGGTAGTCTTAGTAAAACACTCCACAACCTTGGAAATGTTTCCGTTGCTCGTCTTACAAGTTGTTCAGCCGGATTTCCTTCTAATTCTTGATGCAATCTATTACGAGTCCTTACATCATGTGTCTTTTCATCTTCCCTTAATCGATTAGCAGCCTCGAGAACAGGGCCTATGGTGTCTATTTTCGTCTGTGAATTTATATCGTCAATTAGTGCTAGAGAGATTGCTCCTAGAGCATCACCAAGTACTAAACCACGTAATTCATCAGTCTCTACAATGCAGATATTGTCCCTCTGCCTTAACGGAACGGTCTTACCATCGATTTTCAACCAGCGAACTTGGAATCGACTATTGTGTGGCCCCGGCCCAGGAGTCACTAACCAAGTCACACCAGATACTCCAACTACGGCAATCGACTTACGCTCTGGCATTAATTCAACATTTTCATTTTCTGCGATTATATTCCTGAAGAACTGAACACCCCTAATGTTCTCTGGATCAAGAATAAATTCAGGTGCAGTTGTAAACAATCCATACTGTATGCATCTCATTCGGATATGGTCTGCGTGCATAGGAGGGGAGAGGATCCAATCACATAGTAGAGCCCAAATTTTTGGGTCCGCAGGAACTTGAATCTTCTTCCACCTCGTCCCCCTTCTAATTCGAAGAAACAATCTACCTTCAGATATCACTAATGTGCGTGTGACAATATGATTATCCTGAGTTAGAGATTTTTCATTTTGCCTCAAAAAATCTTCCCATCTTCTTAGCCACTCTGCACCAGATAGATCTTCTTTATGTATGTGAATGTTGACTTCTGCATTGTATCTATTTGCAAGGGCAATCATATTCCTAGTCCAATTATTAGCCAAATTTTGTTCATTTAACAATTTGACAGCTGGATGAATCGTTAATTCTCTCCCAAATTGTCTCATTCTTCTATTTCCATGCATTCGACCTCCAAACCTTGTGGAATTTGGGTCATAGTAGGATATGGCTACATTGATAGCGAGAATTATTTTCCTCCAATCTACACTCTCTGTGTCATTTTTTTCAAGAGCCTCCATCAAGCATTGATGTGGTATCTTAATCGGTTTCCCATCGATACTGAACCCACCATTACTCCATGACAAGTAACTACCGTCTGGAAGAATTCCACCACGCTGCAGTCGCCTTCTTCCACGAACTTCGATGTATCCACCTGGGCCAAGTTCGATAAATGCCATATCCTCTTGAGAAAGTGACCATGGTGGTGGTGGTTCGGTAATCCATTGAAATGGCTCTGATTCATCTACAGAAAAAATCCAATGTATTGATTGTGCAGGTTGATTTTCTATAATATTCCATAATTCATTTTGTTCCTTGAGTCCTCGTTCCACTCCCAATTCACTAATCATTCTATCAATCAAATCTTCCTCTGGCATTAGGCTAGTCGAGTCTCCTGTAATTTCGGGAACCAATATGTTGCAAAGCGAGCACCAATCAGTTGGCCCTTCCAGACCGCATCCTCGGCAAATTGCCATTAGACCACCTCTTCTGTATGATGTTGATTGAATAATTCTTGTAGCATCATACGAACATTATCGTGTCTCTGTTCCAGTTGCTGCAATACTTCTTCAGGAATTACAACATCTTCGTTTATTGCAAGCCCTGCTTCTTCATCTTCTGCTTCTTCTTCCCATTCTTCATCCTCCCATTCATCATCAACCCATTCTTCATCATGATCTTCGTGATATTGTTCTATGATTCCCTCCCACCATATTTTTGATGGTTGATTCTTTTTCCTTCCTCTGGGCACTGAGTCATAGATTGAAAGAAGATGTTCAAGGGTGAAGATGCTTCTCTTCGAGACTTCATCATTATGCAGAGCCAATAAATAGCTAGCTGCAATATCTCCACACGGTATGTCATTATTTGCTATACTATCGATACAGAGATTTAGTCCAATATCAGATACAGAAGACAGTGATTCTTTCCCTGGAACTGCGTAAACACTGAATTTTTTTGGTTCGGCAGTATTCAATAGCACATAGTAAAGTCCACTTGTTCCTTTGACCCATATGCCCTTCTTCTCGGAATTAATTTGCAATGGAGACATGGATGAATTCGTATCAAGACTCTCTACTGTTTGACGGAGCCAAATTGCTGATGTTTTCTCACTTGAACTCAATCTCCATCTTTCTTCTGGAGAGTTCCAGCACCAAAATAGTCTACTCATCATCTTCTGTCCATGACTATCTGGAGGTGCAAGAGTCCAAGATATTAGCAATCTCCAGAGATGTGGATCAGTGGGTAATCGAATTGGAGACGGTCTTCCATCTTTTAGAACAAGAATACAAAGATGTCCTTCAATGACAACTAGTTTGGGTGTGACGACCTGTCTCAGTAACCTTTCAATGCCTCTGTTTTTACTAACTGATATATCCAACCATTCATCACAAGCATTTCCACCTTCCTGAGACAATCTCTCAATATCACCGAGTAGAAAGTGCTGCTCTTCCCTGTTAGTTAAGCCAATCTGATCTTCTCGAATCATTGCCATCCACTTTACACATGGATGTGTTATGCTTGACCACTCTGAATGCTCTGCCCCTTCAATAATGCGATGACTTGGATTAAATCCATTCCAGGCATTCATTCTGAACCACTTATTCCATTCAATATCATTCTGTGGATGGAATAAGCGTACCGAACTTGACATCGCAAAGAGGAATTTTTTCCAATCTCGAATCCATCCTACTCGTTCAGAAGAGGTCAACCACAATGCTAGATCAGAGATGGGCAGTGGACATGGTAAATTGACTTCATCAATTGAAAATTGTCCATTTTCATCAATTCGTAGTTTCGAACCACCAGGTAGTGGTAATTCCTGCGGAAAGATATGTTTTATCATTCTATAATTCATAAAACAATGTTCTTGCTGTGAATTTCGCAGAAAGCATTTCCATTCATTGATTTCATCCTCAGTCCATAATGGAATAGGGCCTCTTCGACTGCGGAATGATTTTGGAAGTTCTGAGTCGATAGTGAATCGGTCAGTCAGTAACTTAAATCTCTGAATTTCGTCAAGTCCACGCCCTTCTTTGAGGTCCTTATTCATTGATGTTATTTCTCCATCAGTTGGGAAATCAATAGTGGGTAAACCAGTAAATCCTCTAGCGAGGGTTGAGCACACAGCGCAGTCATGGATTCCGTTTCTCAGTTGACTTAAGCACCAGCATGGATGTGACATATAGGGGATAGTAGTATCGAAGGTATTTCAAGAACTGAAAATTCAAGGTCAAAATTCAATCATGCCGGGTTAGGATTGAAGAAGTGTAACACCTCCGAAGTTCTATGGCGGGCGACAATTTAGACCACTTTTGTCCTCGAGACGGTTCCCTATTAATCCCTCCAGAAGACTCTGATTTGGGCGCTTACCTACGCTATGGAGCCTATCACTGCGATACTTGTGCCGGAATGTTACTCAATTCTAAAGCCGCAGAGTCCACCTTCTGTGCGGATAAGCTGAATCACATGCATGAAGGCTTCA
>DUIL01000177.1:728-3200 GCA_013330385.1 Candidatus Thalassarchaeaceae archaeon | reverse complement strand
GCTGGACTTGGGAGAGGTACGTCTATCTCAATTCTTTGAGTCTAATTCAGGGTCGATGGGAATTAGAGTCGGACCCTCTCCACTAGTTCATGGACTCCTTCAAACTGATTTGGACTTACCAGCAATTCGTGACTTTGCAAGCCTATTACAAGATATTTCTAGGATTCACTACAACACTACCAGTGAAATTGAACTTTCCATTCTCCGAAAATCAGCAATAGAGGGATGGTCTTCAATTGCGCCAGCCTCATGGTGTTCTAAGAGATCATTTAGTGCACATACAGGAGGTGTGGTGATTTGGGAATATGAACAATCTCTTCTCGATGTTGTTGAGGCTGTATCTAATCAGTCAGGTGCACCTGAACCCGCGGTCACTTTAATCGATAAAGTTCCTAAATTGCAAAAACAACTTTTCAACGCTCGAATTTTTTCTGCGTGCAGTAATCTTTGTTTTATTTTAGGAATTATGGGGTCATATGATTGGATTAAATTATGGCTTGATGCGGAACCATTGGTTCCAACAATTCCATTGATTCTTTTTTCCTCAGCCTATGTTTTACGAAGGAAATTTCATGCCGCTGCGCCACCACCGGAAAATCCGATTCATTAGCAGCGAAAATCTCAATCGACTCTACGAATTTCTCCATTATCGAAAGTGTAGTGCATAGGGGCCCCTGTTGGGATTTCAAGACTAGTTATGTCATCTGGAGAAATCTTTTCGATATGCATTACAATCGATCTTAAGGAATTTCCATGAGCTGCTACAAGGACATTTTTTCCCCCTTCTAAATCAGGGATTATTTCTTCGACAAAATATGGGATAGTGCGTTCAGCAGTCATTTCAAGACTTTCTCCACCAGGTGGTGGAACATCGAACGAACGCCTCCAGATGTGAACTTGTTCAGCACCATGAATTTCGGCGGTCTCCGCTTTATTGAGTCCCTGCAAATCTCCATAATGCCGCTCATTGAGTCGTTCATCGTATCTGGTTGGAATATCACCAGATGCACGATTATGAAGCATGACAATTTCAGCAGTACGCTGAGCCCTTACTAATGCGCTAGTGTGTACCACGTCGAAGGATAAATCGGCTAATTCTTTGCCTGCAGCGGCTGCTTCATCCTCTCCCTTAGGAGATAACTCAACATCAGTCCAGCCGGTGAAACGATTTGCGGCATTCCACACAGATTGACCGTGTCGAATTAGTACCAAATGCGTCATTCTGAGTGCTCCTCATTGTCGACGTAGACGAGGTTCGTGGAATTCTAATCCACAATCTGTTGCAATCGTCTGAGCCATCAGTATGATATCTTCAGTCATTTCTCTTTGTGATGCTGCGGACTGAACTGAATAGAAGTTGCAGGATACGGTTACCATTGAAGGACCAAATGAATTTACACGAACCCAAGAATCTCCTTCCTTTACTGCACGAGCATCTTCCTTCACCTTGGTTAGTAACTTCTCACAGAATGACTTCAATGACTCTGGATTTGAATTCGCTTCAAATTCGAAGGTAGGTTGTATTCTACGGAATCTTCGCTGACTGAAATTCTCAACTGGAGAGTTTACTAGGTTTGCATTTGGAATAGTAATCAAAGTATCTGCTGAGGATCTAATTAGAGTTGTACGTAGTCCTATTTCTACAACTTCTCCTTCAATTCCCTCAACTAGTATCCAATCACCGACATTGAATGGTTGGTCAATAATGATTGAAATTGCTCCGAAGATATTGGCTACAGTGTCGCGCGCTGCGAGGGCTAATGCTAGACCCGTAATTCCCAATCCTGCAATCAATCCATTTAGATCGATACCAATCAGACCAGCCATTACGAATGCTGCAATCAAAACCACTGCAAGGTGACCCACAGATTCTGCTACACTTGCCAAAGAACGGCGGCTAGCGATATTCGCATCACCCTCAACGACAATGAAAGCATCGAGGAAGTCAACTAGCCGGTAAGTTGCTAGTAACAGGCCTAGAACAAATAGTGTGAATGTCCAATCAATTAGTGCCTGTGCAAATGAATCATCCCAGATTGGTCCAGTATTATTGGAAAGCCAAGACATAGATTCTGAGAAAATCAGGAAACCAATCATCCATCCAAGAGATTTTGGTGCCATCAATGTCTTTCCATCAATCCTATCCGTTTTTGAGAGTAAATCCATTAATTTAGGGAAGATGAAGCGCCTTGCAGCAATTCCACCAGCAACGGATAAACCGATTAGTGCTAGAACAATAATCAAAGTTCCACTATTCATTCCAAAAATCAATTCATCAGTACCCTTTTCCATGAATTCATTCAGGAAATCATAAGGAAATCCGGTACTTCCAGTAGCCACGTCAGCCCCTTCTTGCATGACTCGGCCGACGACCACCCCCCAATAAACCCCGCCCCGGTCCTATGGACCGACTTAGCGAGGGATTGAAGACCGCCTTACGACTCGACAGGATGTTCCTATGGCGGGCAGCAT
>DUIL01000177.1:0-398 GCA_013330385.1 Candidatus Thalassarchaeaceae archaeon | reverse complement strand
AGACTCTCTGATTCGATTGAAGTCGCTAGAGCGCGACGAATCCCAGTATTCGCCCTGCTAATGCCATTGCTTCTTTCGGTCTTCGCTCCCGTTGTAATGCTCTCACCAGTTGCGGCTCAAGATGCTGATACAGGGGCGACTCCTGAGGAAATCTGGTCATCTGATTATGCCAATCAAATCTTCCCTTGGGGGCCACATGGTGATTATGATCAACTCCAATTCCGTTCGTATCATGACTACTTTTCAATGAAGGAGAGAATGCAAACTTTGGCTGCCTATTATCCTAATTTCCTTCAATTCCATGAAGGGTTGCTTGGTGGAGTAAACGCTCGCGGTGATGAAATGACCGCCACTGAATATGAGGGATGGTACTACAATCACCGAAGCCCATGGATGAA
>DUIL01000115.1 GCA_013330385.1 Candidatus Thalassarchaeaceae archaeon | reverse complement strand
AGCGAGTTGCATGCATGCTTATCGACTACTGATGAAAGGTCTTAGGAAAAATATTATGGGGAACATGTAACCCTCAAACCATTAGATAAAACAAAAAATAATTTGGATATTATAATCAATATTTATCTTTAGAATTGGATGACATTTGCACCCCATGCAAGGCCACCACCAAAGGCTGCAGTTACTACAAGGTCACCTTCCTTGATCAGCCCTTCATCCATAGCCTCACGCATCGCAATCGGCACACTAGCACCGGCGGTGTTACCGTATTTATGCAGATTAGTGAAAGTCTTGTCCATCGGCAGACCGAGTTTCTCCATTCCGGTTTTGATAATGTTAATATTTGCTTGATGAGGGATTACAAAATCGACTTCATCAAGAGTCTTACCAACTCTTTCTAAGGCGCTGTGGACTGCCTGGGGAAATGCCTCTATTGCAAAGTTCCACACCGCACGTCCATCCATGTGGAAATATTGCATTCCTTCTTTGAAATTCTCACTCGGAATTGGCACACGAACTCCACCTGCAGGAATTTCGATAACACCAGCGCCCGAACCATCGCTCATTAACCAAGAACCGAGCACACCTTTGCCTTCGTCAACCTCCCCCAAAACCGCAGCTCCGGCTCCATCACCGAATAGAACACAAGTACCTCTATCCTGCCAATTTAGGATTCGCGAGTATATTTCTGAACCGACAACGAGAACCTTGTCATACCCGGGTGTTCCAACAAAACGAGCACCCACATCTAATGCATGAACCCAACCAGCACAAACGGCATTGATATCGAAAGCTCCACAATCAACACAACCCAACTTGTGCTGAACAATACCTGCGGTTGAGGAGAGTGGAACATCGGGTGAAGATGTTGCAAGAATAAGTAAGTCAATGTCTGAAGCAACTAATCCAGCGTCATTCAGTGCTCGTTTACATGCCTCGACAGCGAGATCTGATGTGTTGGTGTCGGCATCGGCAATTCTCCTCTTCTTCATTCCGGTTTTGGTGGTAATCCACTCGTCGCTAGTTTCGACAATCTTTGCCCAGTCCTCATTGCTCATTTCATGAGGAGGAACGTACGAGCCGAGTCCGATGATGCCAACAGATGTCATCTAAATCGATGGCTTCGCCAACACTCATGCCTTACAGTCTTCACCCATTCAATCTTGTTTAAGGCAAATATTCAGAGGTTCTGAGAAGAATCCAAGGCTCCATCGGCCACCTTCTCGGCCAACACCACTGTCCTTCACTCCACCAAATGGAACTCGTAAATCACGATGGAGCCAAGTGTTGACCCAAACCATTCCTGTATCAATACCCTCAGCGACTCTTCTTCCTTTCTCTAAATCACCAGTCCAAACACTACCTGCTAATCCATAGCGTGTATTATTGGCAATATCAACAGCTTGCTGCTCAGTTTCAAATCGATGAATTGTAACGACTGGCCCAAATATTTCCTCGGTTGAACATCGTGAATCCACAGGCAACCCTCCGATGACAGTCGGTGCCATCCAATTTCCATTTTCAAACTCCTTCGGCAAGCAGGGACTTCCCCCAGTCAGAACTTCACCACCTTCTTCACGTGCAATCGACACATATCCCTCGACTTTCTGTAAATGTTCTGCCGATATTAGAGCACCAAGTTGTGTAGACTCATCTGACGGGTCTCCTATTTTCATAGATTCGACGGAATCGACAAAGCGTTCGACAAATTCATCGTAAATCGAGTCTTCAATAAGAATTCTAGAACCACACAAACACACCTGACCTTGATTGAGAAATGCTGCTCTAGTCACTCCCTCAACAGTTTTCTCAAGGTCACAGTCTGCAAAGACAATACTAGCATTTTTCCCACCCAGTTCTAGGCTGAGTTTCTTGAATTGAGGAGATGCAGCCGCAGCGACTTTGGCTCCTGTAGCAGTACCTCCTGTGAAGGACACTAAGTCTACATCAGGGTGACTGGTTAGTGGCGCTCCAGCACTAATCCCATCACCATGAACGAGGTTTACAACACCAGATGGTAAGCCGACCTCATGGATTGTTTCCATCAACAGATTAGCAGTCATAGGCGTCAGTTCGGAAGGTTTGCAGATTACTGTATTCCCCATTCCGATAGCGGGGGCGACCTTCCAAGAAAGAAGGTAGAGTGGTAAGTTCCAAGGAGTAATTAGTGCAGCGACTCCAACCGGTTTTGAGACTACAATATTGGTC
The DNA here is from genome assembly GCA_013330385.1 of Candidatus Thalassarchaeaceae archaeon. Taxonomy (GTDB): domain Archaea; phylum Thermoplasmatota; class Poseidoniia; order Poseidoniales; family Thalassarchaeaceae; genus MGIIb-O1; species MGIIb-O1 sp12570u. The sequence continues at coordinate 694 of DUIL01000115.1, read as the reverse complement.
GCATCAGACATCTCAAATCTCTCAACTCCCTGTTCGCGTACGAGGTCTGCGAAGAAGCGAAAATTAGCAACAGAACGGTAAGCATCTACAGCACGAGCGAGAGCGATTGGCTTACCTGTGTCTCTACTTTCTAGTGCTGCTATATCCTCATATTTTGCTTCCAAAGAATCAGCAATACGGTCGAGCCAGTCCGCTCTTACCGAGTGTGTTAGAGCCCCCCAAGATGGTTGAGCAGTACGTGCTGCTGCAACGGCATTGTCAATATCCTGCGGTCCTGAATGTGGCACTTTAGCAAATTGTTTGCCAGTAGCCGGCTCGAAAACATCCATCCAATCCTCACTGGATTGGCGAACAAACTCACCTGCAATATAGTTCATTAAATTATTAGAGGACAACTTCAACCCTCCAATCCACCTTCGTTACTGAATGGATCATTCCGGGTCATGGCGGCTGAATATTCCTTCCAATCAAGTGTAAATCGGTCTCGGTCGGGATCCCACTCATCCCAAGTCACAACTTCCTCAAGTGCACTATAGTACTGGTCTGGGACAATTCCTGGTACGATGAATGCTTTCTGACGATGAAGAGGGTATGGATTCCTTAATTGAACACCTAGAACTCCTAAAACAGCCCTAGCAACATACCAAGTTGCTTGAGAATTCCAACCGTGTGCAATCTTGATTACAATACCCAA
>DUIL01000023.1 GCA_013330385.1 Candidatus Thalassarchaeaceae archaeon | reverse complement strand
GATCGGAAACGGCAAGTAAATGGATGGGCTGAGGTGCTAACTGAAAGGCAACAAGAAGTAATCCGGCATGCGGTTCTCAGAGGTTATTATGAAAATAATGGAAATCCAAAAATTAAGGATTTAGCAGAAGAACTCGGCATATCTAGGTCTACCTATGGCGGCCACCTTAGTGAGGCTGAAAAGGCAATTCTGAAGAAAGTCGGTTCAGACCTTGAATGAGTCCGTAGGACTCAACCGAAGCGTAATAGGACAATCCGGTGTCGATTAGCGCATGGAGCATCACCGGCTACCTATGCTTCCCACCTCTGATGAGGTGTCTTGGTCGGCTGTAGTCAACGGTACTATTCAACGAATTAACATCGAAGGTAACGCCATTTTACTCGATGTTTTACGAGACCGAGCAGGTAGCCTAGGTACTAAGCGAGGTTGTGATTTAGGAACTTGTGGATGCTGTACGGTACTCGTGGATGGAAAACCAAGATTATCTTGTCTGACCCTTGCTGCTGAAGTTGAGGGAACAAATATCAAGACCGTTGAAGGACTTGCAGAAGGTCATCACCTACACCCAATTCAAGAGACCTTTGCAGAATACGGAGGAAGTCAGTGTGGATTCTGTACTCCCGGTTTTCTAGTAGTTGTTTCAGCGCTTCTTGAAGAAAAACCTAATCCTACTGATGAAGAAATAAAATGTGCTATCGAAGGGAATCTATGTAGATGCACAGGATATCAACAAATTGTGGATTCAATTAGAGCGGCATCTGATATTCTAGTCTCAGACACTCATATTGAAGACTCTACCAGTGCAAGAAGTGACCCCCATCCTGGATTTACAGAGGAGGTGTGAACATGTCCGAAAAAGAGAATGAAGACGAAATGGTTGGCTACAGACAGCAACCTGGAAAGTTACCATTTTCAAAACCGGGTTCGGGTGGTAAGAATCAGTTCTCAAGGCCAACTAATCAAGATATGATTCCTGAATCGCAAGGAGGAAATCGGACACAACCCTGGGGGCCTCACAAACACGATGAATTGGTCAGTGGCCAAATAATTGGGAAGCCCACTGCTCTAGTAGATAGTCGATGGAAGGTGACAGGACAGGCACAATATGGAGACGATATCAGACTCCCAGGAGAATTGATTGGTAGGATTATTCGCTCACCACATCATTATGCAAGAGTTCTCTCAATAGATTGTTCAGAGGCCCTAAAATTACCGGGAGTCATCGCTGTTGCTACAGGGGATGATGCAGAGAATAAATTCGGGGTTCTTCCTGTAACAAAAGACGAGCATGCGATGGCTGTTGAAAAAGTAAGACACGTCGGAGATCTCGTCGCCTGTGTCGCTGCTGAAGATGAAGCCACGGCTAGAGAAGCAGAACGGCTGATACAAGTGGAGTATGAAATTCTTGATTCCATCCACGACATGAAAGAAGGCATTGAAGATAGTGAAAATCCAATCCATGACCGCGGCAAATACCATATTGGCGAGGCTAACATTCAGAAGAGGGTGTTTCAAGAGTTTGGAAACATCAAAGAAATGACTGAATCATCTGTGGTCAGTCACAAACAGAACTGGTCATTTGCAGGAGTCAACCATGCAGCAACAGAACCTCATGCTGTTGTTGCTCACTGGGATCCATCCGGAAGATTGACACTATACACTCCTCAACAAGTTCCACATTATGTTCATCGTGCTTTGGCAGATGTATTGGAAGTCCCAATGCATCAAATCAATGTTTTTCGAACATTTGTAGGTGGTGGTTTCGGAGGAAAATCAGATCCATTTCCTCACGAGATGTGTGCTGCAATTTTAGCTAGAAAAGCAGGGCGACCAGTCAGAATTACATTTGACCGAGAAGAGGTTTACTGGATTAATCGTGGCCGCCATCCCTCTCGTATTGAAATGAATTTGCATGCTGATTCCGAGGGGCGAATATCAGGAATTGAAACTGACGCTCTAATTGACGGCGGGGCTTTTGCATCATTTGGTCATGTTACAACATACTACAATGGAGTATTACACACCGCACCTTACGAAATTGGAGCATTCCACTACACTGGTGCTAGAGTTTGGACAAACAAACCGGCAAGTGGCGCTATGCGCGGACATGGGGCTGTAAACTCACGCTGCGCTGTGGAAACAGGACTCGATGACCTAGCCGAACAACTTTCAGTGGACCCTATCACTCTAAGATTAGCCAACTTGCTTCCACCTCATTCAGCTACAATTACTGGATTTCGAGTAACCAGCATTGGAATGCGAGAATGTCTTGAACGGGTTAAGGAAGCCAGTGGATGGAATGACAAATTCCGAAAAATGCCTCTAGGAAAAGGAATTGGGATTGGTTGTGGGTTTTTCATTTCTGGAAGTGGACTCCCTATCCATTGGGATCCAAACAAATTCCCGCATGCTACAGTTCATCTGAAGATAGACATGGATGGAGGAGTCACAATCCATACTGGAGCTGCTGACATAGGTCAGGGCTCAGATACAGTAGTTGCTCAATCGGTAGCAGAAGTTCTAGGTCTGCCATTAGACATGATTCGAGTTCGTTCGCAAGAAACGGATACATCTCCTGTTGACCTCGGTTCTTACTCATCTCGTGTGACTTTCATGAATGCCAATGCTGCAATCTCTGCTGCTATGAAAATTCGTGATGAATTACTCGATGCCACAGTTGACATTACCGGGGCTGAAAAGACAAAGTTGGTTATCGGTGACCGGCGGATATTCCACAAAGGCGACCCTGCAGTAGGCGTCTCATACCTAGAAGCACTACACAAGGCTCAGGAAGACAAAGGAGCACTAGTTTCATCTGGCGCCTATAGAACTCCTCCAATGGGCCGTACGCACAAAGGTGCTGCAGCTGGGCTCGCCCCTGCATATTCATTTTCGGCATATGTTGCTGAAGTCACTGTTGACGTTGAGACTGGACAAACCAAAGTGGACAAAGTGTGGGCTGCACATGATTGTGGAAAGGCTCTCAATCCATTATCTGTGAAAGGGCAGATTATCGGATCATGTCATATGGGGATGGGGCAAGTTCTGTCAGAAGAAATGCGCTATGGCCGTAGTGGCCATCTAATGAATGCGGATTTACTGGATTACAAAATACCCAGTATTCACGAGATGCCAGAGGTTGTTCCCATTATTGTCGAATCTAATGACCCAGAGGGGCCATTCGGCGCCAAAGAGGCAGGTGAAGGACCCCTTCTACCAATTCTTCCTGCTGTTTGTAACGCAGTTTACGACGCTATTGGAGTTAGAACGGCAGAATTGCCAATCACGCCTGATAGATTACACAGACTCATCGAGAAAAAATGCAAATCAGAAGGAATCTCTGACCCTTTGAATCTACAGAGTCCCAGACTAGAGTTTTCCGATTTGCAGGACAAACTCATATCTAGAGCTTTAGAACATGCTAA
>DUIL01000067.1 GCA_013330385.1 Candidatus Thalassarchaeaceae archaeon | reverse complement strand
ACCAAATAGGTCTCAGGTACTGTGAGAAGAAGTTGCACACTGCGCTGATAAGAAGGGTCAATCTGACTTGTAGCGTGGACCCATATCTGATATGTTTCATTCTCAATACCATATGGCATTGGGAACATCAAAAGGATACTGGTGTCCCCACCGAATGGATCAATTCCCAAAGTCTGTTCCGCATTTAGATACAAACCGAGTCTCCAATCAGCAGACAGTGAGAGGTCGAATGCCTCCTCAGCATTACCATCGTTAACCATTTGAATCTCGATCCATCTTAATGCACTATCAGCAGGAGCAAGCATCTCGCGGATTTCAGGAACTAAGGACAATTGATGATCAATTGGAACTTCAACATGAATTGTCCATTCAGTTTGGAAGTTTGCAGGTGCTCGGCCACTAGCAAGTAAAGTAACGGCATATGTCCCTGGTGTGATTTGGTCAGGGGCAGTAAGTTGGGCATTTAATTCGAATTTGTCATTGATTCGCATCTCAATACTGGTAACCTCAACTCCGGTTTCGTTGAACCATTTGAGATTTGAAGCACCCCACCTATTGTCTGCAAAAGTAGCTCCTAGATTCCATGTAGCGACTTGGTTTCCTGTATTTTTCAGAGTCATGACTACTGATCCGCTAGTTGCAGGTAACAGAGTAACTGCAGGATTCTGTAATGTCTTCTGAGTAAGATATGCCGAATAAGATGCAGTAACATCAACTGGAAATTCCATAGTGTGTTTGGTGAAGTTTGTTATTCCATCACCAATGTGGACATACCAAGCAAGTTCCTGAACCGTTGCTCCATCTGGGATAGTTAGATTGAACCATGTGTCCATGGATTCTAAGGCTTTTATTGTCTTAGATACGACATTGTTATCGTGATCTGAAGGATGATTGGAATCAATACGGAGAGGGCCACCATACATCCATGATTTGTTAGAAACCTCGGTGTAGAGTCTTAGAGTGATGTCAACATAACCATTGTTGTGAATGTTGCAGTATAGGGAAGGGGGTCTCGGATCTGCTGGGATTACAATGTAAGCATTAGGAAGTGGATCATCACATTCAACATCAAGAGTGTACTCAGGGATTCTCTGAATCCCAAACATGATGAAACCATCAATATGAATACCTTCAGATGCATAAGAACTGTCGGAGTCAAATCGGAATGCTAGAGTATAATCTCCACTAGGATGAACATCAGTCATATTCCAAACTAACTGGCTCCAATCACCAGATGTAGAAAGTTGCTGAGATGTGTAGTTAAAGTATTCAGCATTAGCGCTATTAGCTTCCATTCGAATCTGATCTCCAGCGCCCATCGAACCCCAAGCATTGGTTACCATCTGAAGAGAAATATAGTCAAAACCACGCATTTTAATTCTACAGAAATTATTTGCGTAAAGTGCAGATACAGTGTTATCCAGAGTTCCATAACCGAAGCCGTGACCAGTATCATCACAGGTATCGAATGGAGTCAGCCAACCCCACCAAAGGAGATCATGCCTGTTGCTAGCATATTCTGCATCTGGTCTCGAAATTCGCCAATGACGTTCGCCGATTTCACTGGAAGTATTATCCATTCTCCAATGACCGTAGGAATCGGGGTAATCGGAAAGTGAACCATCATCATCATACCCTGCTGATACCCACATAGGGTTACCATAACTTAGTTGGTTGGGGCAATCAACAACATTGTCACCATCAACATCCCCGCATAACCCATTCTCCATATGGTCGTTCCAAATTGCAACAGGCATCTCTCGGTCTAAGTTGTCATTATCGGGATTATCATCCGCTAGGCCCCCATCAATCACTCCTCGAAGAATTATACCTCCGACTAGATGGCCATTGTCATCTAACTGGCTATGTGCAGCGTTAGGTGTCCAATAGAACTCAGCACGGTATGATTGTAGGCCAGAGAGGGTCATATTCACTGACCATTCGATTACTTTGTGTCCTACTGGATGCCAAATCTCCAACTTACCATTAGCTGCAGAGGGTTGACTGGATGTCCCCGCTTGAGTAAATGTAACATTAATTTGAATCAATTCATCACGGAGTACATATTCAGTAACGCTACCATCTGAGTTAATCCATTCTCTCGCATCGAGGGAGCCATTTCCGATCTCGATACCGGAAACTTCGAAATCAATCAAGTCCCTAGGTGATGCATCTCTCGACATTTCAGATTGGTCTAGAGAAGAGTGCATCGCCAATGGTGACAAACTCGTCAATATCAGAATGACAAACAGAGTAAGAGGTGATATGCTACGCATCGACAACAGGTTTTGCGAATTGAATATGTGTATGAAGGTTCGCCAAGTACGTGTGCCGCCCTTCGGGCGGGATTGAAATCGATTTGGCATGATACTATTCCATCTTCTAACCGTAACAACTGACTGATTAAGCAATGAAGGGCTTATGTTAGATTTGAGACGCGATGAGGCAATGGCAAGAAGACGGAGGGCGATTTTGCCTAGGATTGTTTTACTGACAATTGTTCTAGGGCAGGTCACAGTAGCCCCTATTGTTGGATTCTCTCTGACTTATCTATTGAGAATAGATAGAGTTGATGACAACCTAACTTTTAACCTTGATCTCGCCTCACTAGATTGGATTATTATTGCGGGTCTTGTCTATGGATTCCTATCTCTAATTTTGGCCTTGGTTGCAGGAGGTTACAGGCCAACAAGTGTGGCTAATCGAGGAGGTTGGATGGCCGTACTTGGTTTGAGAAAAACAGGTAATGCATCGGAACTCGTAGATAGAGCTCGTTTGGACCTACATAGTAGCCCTTATGGGAAAATGGCTAGAATCGTTAATGGACGTACTGAAGATTTTGACCTTCTGTCAATTCATGGAGGCTTACAGATCCTAGCGGTACCTATTCAAGTTGCCTTGATCGCAATACCATTAGCCATTATGGAAGGTATTCCTTCAAAATATGTTGAACCCGAACGTGCCTTTGAATTAGGAATGGCAGGCTATTTTGTTGCGTTATGGATTGGGCTTCGAATCCAACCCATATACTCTATACAGTTAATTGGGATTGCAGCATGGTTAAGACGAATCTTAGCGCGGATATCGAAATTTTCTTGGATTCTTCCCATCATAATATTCTGGTTCTTTGCTAGAGTGAGCCTTGGATTTGGGCTACAATGGTTAGGGGTAGATTACACCGCTTGGCACACCGTTCAACTTGAAGCTGTTCTGCTTAACTCAATTATGCCTGAAGAAAGCATACCTGAGGCTGCAATTATTGATTTCCTTGTTGCAATATCAGTACTTCCGGTGGCGGTATTTACTACCATATCAGTACTTGGTGGTGCTCATGATATGCCTGAATGGATGAGAGACCAAGAAGAAAAACTTGAGCTCCTAAATCAGAAATCACTAGAAGAAAAAAATCAGCAGGAGGAAGTGGAAGAAAAATCAGATCCACTCGCAGGGTTTGCTCCTTGGAAACGCACTACTAACAGAGAAGGTTTGGAACAAGATGAGTCTGATAACGAAGAAAATGAAGAGCGAAATCGGATGATTGATTTACCATTCAATTTGTTCGATGATTAGATTACAAATCATCAACTGGGAAAATTAGGGCTACCCCTACTGACAATAGATGCCAACCTGTTGCTAAAAATATACCAAAGAGAAAGGGTTCAGGCCCTATTGTGTACAGGGAAATTGCTGCTGGAATAATAATTAATCCAACATATGGTAATTTGATTCTCTTTGAAATAAATGAAAATAGAATCAAACAGAATAAGAATCCCACAGCGTCAATGAGTACCGTATCAGCCAATCCTCCACCTCAATCGCTGCGTAGATTTGCAAGTACCTTCTCTACTCTATCCATACCCCGTGATATATCCTCACGACCTATAGTGTAAGCGAAGCGAAGGTGCCCCTCACCAGCATCACCAAAGGCAGAACCTGGGCTACAAAGAACACCTCCATTTAGTAGAGCCATGGCAATTTCTTCACTATTCATGCCAGGTACCTCGACCTTAGGGAATA
>DUIL01000088.1 GCA_013330385.1 Candidatus Thalassarchaeaceae archaeon | reverse complement strand
AGACCAATATAGGCTCTCAGCACCCCATCTTCACCGTGAGTATTACCTCCGGAGATTGCATTGGCAACATGATCAATTCCAACGACTTCTTCTACATTAGCGAACATCCTCTCAATCTTCGCTCGAGCCTCGGCATCGAGAGAAGAAAGGGGGTCGTCTGCTGTCATCAGTTCGCCTCAGGAGGTCAGTAGTTTGTTGAGTTTCTCACCGCGACCGGCTGCTTTGGTGTTATCTTTAGCTTCCAAGGCGGCTTCAATCTCAGCAATCAAGCCTTCAGCCTGAGATTGAATATCAGGATTCAGATTATCACTCATTTCCATGAAGTGACGGGCGGATGAGACAGCGGATTTTGCCTTAGATGCCTTCTTCGCCCATTCCTTTGCTTTGTCGCCTCGTTGCTTTGAATTGTATCCTGTTGCTTCATCGAGGAACTGAGTCCAACGCTTACGGGCATCCATGGCTGATTTTACTGATTCGGGGTCATCAAAATTAGGAGGGACATTTGTTACATCAACAATTAGAGCACCATTATCATATTGCCCGATGATAGAAGTCATAATCCCGTGAGAGCCTGAAAAAGAGTCCTCACCATTCGCCTCAATATTCTCAAAATAACTACCTGCTAGAGCCACTAGGCCTCCATTTGCATTTAGTGCCTTGATGAGCCCACGCTTGACATCGAATCTTTCCATGAGGCGGTGCGAGGCCGAACCCGTCTTCAATACTGCCTCTCAAAACTCTTCAATCATGCTACCCCACATGCCTAAACGGAACGGCAGTATGCGCGACTCATGCAGTATAGTTGGCGACAGACCTTTGTCGCCTTCAGCATCTGTTTACTATTGATGCCAAATGCACTTGCCGACTCTGCTGTCGAATTAGGTGATGGATTCAGTCTATCTGATTCAGACCTAGGCCTAGATGGAGTTGCTGTTGATGATGATGGTGAAACCGCCATTGTCTATGGAGCAAACTCCTACTTACGAGTTCTAGATGCAAATGACCCAACCGAACAAATTGATTTGGTTTGGCCTGGCGCTCAGCAGTTACTCGACGCAGATTTCCACCCTAGTGGTCAAACAGCATTCATTGTCGGAGAGGATGGGCTCGTCTTAAGATACGCAAAACAAGATCATTCAGTAGAAAAAGCGGCGGCGGAATCATTACTGATGTTCTCCGATCTTACGGCCGTCTCGTGGAATACCGGAGGTTCGTGGGCTTATGTCGGTTCGGTTAATGGTGAAATATGGCGTTTGAGAGCGGACTCAGAGGGTGGAGCTGAGATTCATGAATTGGTTGGAATCGGGCAAGGGCCGATAGCTGCTATAGATTGCCATCCAACAATAATGATGTGCGTAGTTGCAGCCTCTATTGAGGGCATAGGAATTATTGACCGAGACCATGCATTCACTTGGGTGGGTGGGAATAGTTACCCTTGGACTGGTGTTGAATGCCCAACTGGAGACTCAGAATACTGTGTTGCTGTCGCTGACAATAAGGCTATTGCACTTATTGAATTAGATCCAAATGACCTCTCTAAATCAATTCCTCAAGTTAGCACACTGCCTGACATTAATGCATACTTCATAGGAATAAATCATCAAGAGAGTGATAGAACAATTATTGCAACAACTCCAGCGAATTTGATTGAACATGATATCAGCAAGAATGCATCTTATCCCTGGCTCGAATATACCGATATAAATGATATTAATCTGACCAATGGAAGGATAGTCGGCACCTGGGCTACGGGTGACGATAGTGGTTGGATAGTAACAAATCGCGGCTATATTGTATCCTATGCACCCCCTACTAAGGGCTCTGCTAGTATACTCAACCTTTGGGTTGCTATTGCAATCCCAATAGCAACAGGATTGGTTGTACTCAGTCTCGTTTATGCATCATCGCCAAAGTTGCGAAAAGAGTCACCAAAGAAGCGAAAAGGGCGATGACTGGTTAGAATACGCACCTATGGTGCGCTCTAAGCAGGTCGGCAACCTTCATTTGCGATTGACTTCGCGAGGAGCCTGAAACACATGCCATACGAAGCCCTTGACTTCTACAATGTGGATTCACTATTGACTGATGAAGAACAAATGGTTCGCGACATGGTTCGTGACTTTGTCGACCAAGAAGTTCTACCAAATATCGAGCAGGCATGCCGTGAAGGTGTCTTTCCAGATGAATGGAGAGTCGCACTCGGTGAGATGGGTGTTCTAGGAGCACCTCTTGAGGGATATGGTTGCCCTGGACTTTCTTACACCGCATACGGTGTGATTTGCCGTGAATTAGAACGAGGAGATAGCGGACTGCGTTCATTTGCTAGCGTTCAAGGAAGCCTTGCTATGTACCCCATTTGGGACTTTGGTAGTGAAGAACAAAAGCAACACTACTTGCCGAAAATGGCCAGTGGAGAGTGGGTTGGGTGCTTCGGTCTAACTGAGCCAGATTACGGATCAAACCCAGGAGACATGATTACCAAGGCTGTGGACAATGGAGACCATTATCTTCTGAATGGAGCGAAGATGTGGATTACTAACGGAACATTAGCGCAGGTTGCAGTAGTCTGGGCAAAGTTGGATGGAGTAATTCGTGGATTCATCGTTGAGAAAGGAGACCCTGGATTCTCAGCACCTGAGATGAAAGGAAAACACTCACT
>DUIL01000020.1:5115-5479 GCA_013330385.1 Candidatus Thalassarchaeaceae archaeon | reverse complement strand
GTTCCACAATAAACCAAAGGTTTGCCAAGATATCTTTCATCGAAAATTATTGCGCCATTCACCGTCGGGATCCCAGATTCATTACCTCCGGCTCGAACTCCGGCATGAACTCCTCTGAATACTCTGGATGGGTGAAATAGGCCCTCTGGTATTTTTCCTGAATAATCGGGAGGGCCGAAGCAAAATACGTCTGTATTGGCTATTGGTCGTGCGCCCAGGCCAGTCCCCAGTATGTCTCTATTAACACCTACAATCCCAGTCATCGCACCACCAAAGGGATCGAGGGCGCTTGGTGAATTGTGTGTCTCCGCTTTCATACAAAGACTCCATTCGTCATTCCAAGCGATGACGCCTGAGTTATCAT
>DUIL01000020.1:0-4921 GCA_013330385.1 Candidatus Thalassarchaeaceae archaeon | reverse complement strand
GCCAGTCCCCAGTATGTCTCTATTGACGCCTACAATCCCAGTCATTGCACCACCAAAGGGATCGAGGGCGCTTGGTGAATTGTGTGTCTCCGCTTTCATACAAAGACTCCATTCATCATTCCAAGCGATGACGCCTGAGTTATCATGGAATATTGAGAGTAGCCAATCAACATTAGATTGGATGTCAAGAGTTGGTTTCATGATGTGTGTCTTGAACAGTGAGTCAATTGTTGAATCTTCGCCTGTTTCTGTATCAATATGGTGAATGTTAGCAGCGAATATTTTGTGAGAGCAGTGTTCGGACCAAGTTTGAGCAAGGCATTCCAATTCCGCATCTGTTGGGGCATTAGGTGGTAGTCCCAATTCTTCGCGGGCGGATTGTACTTCTGGGTCGCGGTAATGCGTTTGTATAGCCTTCATTTCCTCTAAATTGAGTGCTAAAAGTCCGGTGTCAGATAATTCGAGTAATTTTTCATCCGATACCTCAAGATCGACTACAGCTGGGGTTTGTTGTTCGAGAGCAGGCTGTTCAGGGAAGTCGAGATTTGGCCAATTTCTAGCCGAACATGCGGCTCTACCCGCTGTTGCTGCCCGTTCAATCATAGGGTTGTGTAACTTGCTTGCCAACCACTCTGAAGTTACTCCATCAGGCACCCCCCAGAAGAGATATGTCTTGTTGGTCGCCACGGCAGCCTTTGCTTTCAGTCTAGGAAAAAGTGTCAACAATCCATCTAGCCCGGCCTGTCCAGCATTATCTGTAACTCCTGGTTTGAAGCCTGCTTGGATAACGGTGTGAGGCGGATTGGTGAAAGTATTAGTGTCGTTGAGAAGTGTATTGTTCACACACCCTCTCTCAATAACTGGGTCTGCAAATAAATCATACACAGCTCTCTCGGCTTCTTCAGAAGTTAAGTCCGCCTTGACTTGGTATCCGAGAATTACTCGTACCGCGTCGATTTCGACGCCATGGTCCGAGGCTAGCATTCCTTTGATTGAGTCACCTCTAGCATCTGGCAAACCAGCGAGGTCACGGGTGGTGACTTCGTAAGAAAAAACCGGAGTTGTCGTGACCATCAGCTAACCCCAGTGAGTGTCTGCCGCAGCGTACATTCAATGAAACAACCGGTGCAGGCCGTAGGCCTGGGGCGGGTCGTTGAGGGAAAGGCTTGAGATACCTAGGACTGCGGATAGTTCCGATGCAACCGCAAGAGGTGTGGGGGGCGCGGTGGTCTGACTGTGCTAATCCGTTGGCTCATCGATACATGGAAACCGCAGTTCGTAAGCAATCTCTCGTTTGTCTCGCAGCGGATATGAGGACTGTTGATGAATTAGTCAATCTAGTCAATTCAGTAGGGCCACATATTGCTGCTTTGAAAACACACGCCGACATGGTTGATGATTTTTCAAGAGAGAGTTGGCAACGGCTCGTTGATGCCGCGCAGCAGCACGATTTGTTATTATTTGAAGATAGAAAGTTTGCAGATATTGGGAAGGTGTCTCAACAGCAAATGGCGGGCGCATATGACATCCGTTCTTGGGCAGATATTGTTACCGCACATAGGATATCTGGGCCAGATATTGTTGATGGGATCGCGGCTGGATGGGCTGATGTTGAACGGATAGGGGGAGTTCTTCTTCTAGCCCAAATGTCGAGTAGTGGTAATCTCCTAAATTCTGATTATACCGCTAACACAATAGAAACGGGTAGAGGTTCCCCCCATGTCATTGGCTACATTGGTAACGGGAGTTCCGCTACTGAAGTCGCCGCGCTTCGAAATAAAGTCGGCACTGGCCAGATGATTTGGACTCCTGGTGTTAACTTAGCAGTAGGGGCAGGATCTATGGGGCAAAGATACGGGCATCCGAGAGATGCTGTGCTCGCCGGTTCTGATTCAATTATTGTTGGTTCGGGAATTCATGGTGCTGAAAATCCGGTTGCGGCGGCGAAGGAATATGCTGAGGCATCATATCAAGCGCTTTTGATGAGGGATTGAATGGCACTTAGTGGATTAATTAATGGTGTAATAGCACTTACAATATTAGGTATTGTTGGGTTAATTCTTCTGAGGGAATTTGTTAAACGGTGGAGAATAAATCTACGAGTTTCTTCAGGTGATGAAAGTTTACTCAGTGATGGTTCTATCTCTATGAAAACAGTAACAGATGCCCCCCCCGGGAGTGCAATCGTTAGTCAGGTTCCTGCTGTTGAAATCAAAGAGTCTTGAAATCGAGTCACGTAATTCCAAGACTCTCTCGAATATCATCCAAATATGGACTTAAATCGATGAGTTCGGCATAATGCGCCCCTGCCACACCTGCACCCACTAAGGCCAATAGTAGGATAATTCGCAGGCCCCATCGTTTCTTTTTCACGGGAAGGGGGGCTTCGGCCATAGGTGAGGTAAGTGAGGGTAACTCTACTTCATCTGGAGATTCGGGGACGGGGGGCATCCCTGGAAGGGGGCCTGGAAGTGGAGGTAGCCCGGGAAGAGGGGGTGGAAATTCTGGTTCCTTCTCTTCGAGAACGGGATAAAGTGCGTCAAGGTCGGATAATCCGGGGGCTTCTGGAATTTTACCCATCCAACTTCCCCACGCCTCCTCTACTATTGAATCGATAATGGGGGTGACGAGGGTTCCCACTGCTCCGGATGAATATGCTGCATCTTCGGCTCTTGCCAACCGGCCCTTGCTACTCACGAAAATGATGCGGGCCTTTCTATCAGACTCTCTCATCTCCAATGCAGCTAGGTGTCCGTCAAGAGCTGGTATATCGAGGGCGATGAAGACCAAATCGGGCTTTAGTTGCACGTATTGATCTACAGCACTATCGCCGTCGCCTGAAATTTCAGAAGTATAACCTCGTTTGTGTAATACTCTCTTAAGTTGGCCCTCAACTATTGGATTGCCCACCACAAGGAGGGCCGTCTTGGGTTCATCCTCGGACATATTCAACACTACACAAGAGGGGTTGTTGATGAAAGACGCGGTTAGTTTATTCATCTAAAGAATGGAATTAAGCAACCAATTAGGGTCGAAATCTCTCAAATCGTCATAACCTTGGCCGACTCCTGCGAGAACAATCGGCCGCCCTGTTGCGTGAGATATTGAAAGGGCCGCACCACCCTTTGCATCTGTATCTAATTTACACAATACCGCTCCATCAAAACTCAACATTCTTTGGAATTCCTTTGCTTGCACAACTGCGTCATTGCCAGCAAGAGCGTCTGCTACGAAGAGAACTAAATGAGGTCTTGTGACTCTGTGCACCTTTCGTAACTCTTCCATAAGATTTGTTTTGTTCTGCATCCTACCTGCTGTGTCGATGATTACGATGTCTTCGCCTCGCGCCTTTGCACTTTCATACGCATCTCTTGCGATTGCAGCCGCATCGCCTCCGCGTTGGCTGTGAATGCAGCGCACCCCAAGGCGTTCTGCATGGTTGGCTAATTGGTCAATTGCTCCTGCGCGGAATGTATCGGCGGCGGCGAAAACCACAGAATAGCCATTCTGAGTCAGCCGGTGGGCTAGTTTTGCTGAGGTGGTTGTTTTTCCCGTTCCATTGACACCCACCATCATTATCGATACTGGTTTACCTTGGGCTAAGAAAGATTTCACCGTTTTGTCAAAATCCCAATAACCTGCTTCTAGAAGTTTGAGTAATGCATTTCGCAGAGCTTGATCTATCACTTCGGAAAGATCCGCTTTTCGATTGATTCGTGCACCGATAATAGAGGCCCGGAGAGCGTTCATCACATCGACTACTGCATCATGACCCATGTCTGCCATCAATAGGTCTGTCTCAAGTTCCTCTAAGATGTCGTCAAGAGCCTTTGATGCGGCGATTATTTTGCCGCCTTTCTTTACTTCGGATTCACCAAGGTCGACTTCGAAGGAAGATTCCTCTATTGAAACGAGGGTTCGTCCTGTTGTGCTTTTCATTCGGTCATAGGAAGTTGGGGTTTCCTCTTCGGGCTCCTCGTTTTCAGCAAGTGAAGCAGCTCTTTCGGCCTTTTTACGGGCTTTTTTGTCGAGGGGGGCACTGAAGGGGTCGTCGGGCAATTCTTCAACAAATTCGTCCCATTTCTCTTCCACTTCTTCTTGAAATTCTTCGAAGCCGGGTGGAGGTGGGGGTGGGGTTGCGTTCTTTGCCCACTCAATCGCTTCCTGCATTTTTCTACGTTGGATTAGGGCTTCTTCGGCTTCGATGGTGTCTTCTTCCACCACAAATTCTTCTTCTTCGACAACTTCCTTCGCGCGTTTCTTAAAACGATCGAATAATCCCAAGTTTTCACCTCAGTCATCCAAAGTAAGATCTGTGCCGCGCTTCCTACGGCGGCGTTTAGGAGAAGGTGGTGGTGTTTCGGGTTGCTCAACGGGCGTGGTTACTTCTTCTGATGAGCCTCCTTCGAGGACCGCTACGCCGTCATTAAATTGGTTTGCAAGATCTAAAACTACCTTCTCTGTTTCATCAAATTCTGTTTTCATTTGATCCATTAACTGCATTAATTCTTGATTTCGAGAATTTAGCATTTCTAGTGCTTCGGCTCTTGTGCGCTCAGCCTGTATTCCACTACCTATGTCGACTACAGCCCCCGCCTCTGCAGATACATCTGCAATTATTTGGACGCCTCCTCCAAGTGGAATCATAACATCTGATGCGCCATCCTCTGGAATTGCTTCTAAGGACATGATTGCTCTTACTTGTTCTAGACGAACTTCCTCAAGGCGGTGGACTTGCTGCTCGAGCACTTGAAGGCGTTCTCGATTCATCTCAACCAACTGCGCGATTTGCTGCAGTTCGGCCCTGTCTGGTGCACCCATTGAGTCGGGGGGTGTATAGGGTGCAATGAAGCCGTCGCTGGGAATTGGTGTGGATTTTCGGTTCTGAGAATGGTTATTCTCCGTCCCAAATTCCTTCTTC
>DUIL01000107.1 GCA_013330385.1 Candidatus Thalassarchaeaceae archaeon | reverse complement strand
GTAGTCTCAGGATTTTTACTTAGGGCCGACGAATTGAGTCAATGAATCTATGAGCCCCACTGGCCACGTCTATGACCTCTGATTGAACAGAAAACCTGCCGTCTGAGAGTTCCTCAACGCCAAATGTCCTACCTGGGCAAACACCAGTCCCGATAAACATCGAATCATCACTAGAGCACAGTTCATCACGATCCCATAATCGGTCGACATCACCATCAATCATTTGTTCAGCACGCTCACGATGGCCATCATTCTTGAAGACCAATCGGCCTTCAAATGGAGCTCCTAATCCTCTAAGAGCAGTTGCAGTAATGACCCCTTCCGGTGCTGCCCCTATGCCCATCAGCATATCGATTTCTGACTTTGGATCGGCTGCATTTAGAGCTGCAGATACATCTCCATCTCCAATTAATATTACATTTACATTATGAGCATTGAGTTCAGAAATTAGAGTCTCGTGGCGGGGCCTATCCATAACGACAATATTGAGTTCTGATTGTTTCTTACCTAATGCTGAAGCGGCGGCCTCCACATTGTAAGAGGTGGAAGCGTCTAGACTGATAACACCATCAAGTTCAGCTGGCCCTGCAATTTTGTTCATGTAACAATCAGGTGCATGCAATAGTGCTCCACGAGGGGCTGCTGCAAGAACCGCCATAGCATTTGGTAAATCTTTAGCTACGTGATTTGTACACTCAAGTGGATCTACTGCAATGTCAATCTGTAGAGCATTAGAGTCACCCTGCATAGAGCCTAGCGGCTCGCCAATCCATAGCATTGGAGCATCGTCTCGCTCCCCTTCACCTATAGCAACGCGGCCATCGAATGGAACTTCGTCGAACACCTTTCGCATGGCCTCAACCGCTGCTCCATCGGCGGCTTTTCCATCTCCTTTACCGCGCCACCAAGAAGCGGCAATGGCAGCGGCCTCAGTTGCAGCAAGGAAGTGTTTCTCCAAATCAATGGTGGCCATCGAGCCGTGCGAGTAGCGTTAAGCATTCAATCATGCGGGTCGCCCTTGCTCTTGCGCAGAACACGAACGTCCTCAATTACAGCACTAGGATACTGACCATCCTCGTCCTTTTCTATTGATTTTAGCATATCCCATGCACATAGAAGTCCAGCATTTACGCCACAAAGAGATTCCATCTCAACACCTGTTGTCCAATGTGTCCGAACACTAACGGTACACCTAAGATAATCACTCTCTACTTTCCAGTCAACTGTACAGCCTTCAATTGGGATTGGATGACAGTGAGGTAACATTCGTGGAGTTTCCTTTACCGCTTGAATTGCTGCGACAGTAGATGCTTCTCTGACATCACCCTTTGGAGACCTGCCATTTACAATAACATCGAGACTGGAAGGAGTAAGTCGAATACGACCTGTTGCTACTGCTTCGCGTGAAACAATCGGCTTTGAACCAACATCGATGATTCCAGTAATTGATTCCTCCAACCTCTCGTCCCCTATTACTCGGGAGGTGCACATCCCTAATCAGAGGTGCGGAATGAATCATTGTTCTGAAATACCCTAACTGAAGCGAAGATACGTGGCCGAAGCCTTCCGTGACAAGGCGACTCCTGGAGTCGTACCTCAACTGGAGTCAGGAGTCGACCATGATAAGCCAACTTCTGAGGGTATGACCTTACAGGTTCTAGACCAACTCTGTGTTGGTTGTTCTTACTGTCTAATGGCTTGCAAAGATGATGCTTTGATTGTTGAAGGTCTTTGTGAAGTAATAGAAGACAATTGTACAGACTGTCTTAGATGTCTGCTTTGGTGCCCGACTGGGGCATTAGTATATGCTTGAGGTGTGGAATTGTCTAAGAAGAAAGCATTGGTAATTGGAGCCGGTTTAGGAGGTCTTTCTTCCGCAGCTAAACTAGCACAGACTGGAGATTACGATATTACAGTCTACGAAAGAATGTCATTTGCAGGTGGAAGATTTACTCAACATGACCATGATGGATACCAAATTCCAACCGGTGCTGTGCATATGATTCCTCATGGGATGAAAGGGCCATTCGCAGATTTAATGCTGGGTAAGAAAAGTAAGGGTGGACTCGATTTAGGTCGTCATGGAGTAGAATTACTCCCTACGACTCATTTTGCTTGCCAAATGATTGATGGCAAGTTCCAAGCAGCAAATTCAATCTATGGAGTATTACCTTGGTTCACTGCTAAAGATACTCTGAATATGCCTCGTCTACTTACCAAGGGTGCAAAACAACCTTGGGTGGACGAATCAGAAGATGGTAAAACTTGGTTGAATAGATACTTCAGTCCAGAGTTTGTCGATTTTGTTGATGCTTTCTCAAATTTCGCGGTTAGTCTAAGATTCGATCAAATGCCTGCATCTTCAGTTGTTCGTGTCCTACAAAACTCATTTTGGAGCGACAGGCCACATGTTCCAAAAGGGGGTTGTAAAGGAGTAATTGATGGACTTAGAGCCGATCTAAAAGAGAATGGAGCAAGAGTAAAACTGAGCCATGAAATCACAGATATTCTTCCAGGAACTGCCGAAGAGGAAACAAAAAATAACAAATTCTGTGTAGGGATTCGACGGCGAGGTAGAGAAGAACCAACTTGGGTTGGTACTGACTCAATAATACATAATGGAGGACATCCAAATCTGTTCAAGGCATTATCTGATGATTTTGAAATCTCAGAGAATATCAAGAAACAAGTCGC
>DUIL01000134.1 GCA_013330385.1 Candidatus Thalassarchaeaceae archaeon | reverse complement strand
ACATCAGTATTTGATGCTAGTATGAGATATCAAGAAGTTGGTACACCCTTAGTGGTTCTTGCAGGAACTCAGTATGGGACTGGCAGTAGTAGAGATTGGGCCGCCAAGGGGACCTTGTTACTCGGTGTGAAGGCGGTTATTGCTACTTCGTTCGAGAGAATACATCGCTCAAATTTAGTTGGTATGGGCGTACTTCCGCTAACATTCCCCGATGGAGAGAATGCTGACTCGCTTGGATTGGATGGAAGTGAGTCTTTTGATATTCCTTCACATGCTAATTTGGAACCACTTTCGAGCATTACTGTGACGGCTACAAAGCAAAGTGGTGAGACTGTCGAATTTGAAGCAACAGTTCGTCTAGATACGCCTGTTGAAGTGGATTATTATCGAAATGGAGGCATTCTCCAGACCGTTCTTCGCAATCTTGCTCAATACTGAAGTTCAAATCATTAGACGCAGTGGGTGAATACGTGACAGACGAAGACAACATCCGTTTCTCGTTCCGCTCAAATGAGCATGATGTCGAGATAGTCATCCAAGGCCCTCCATCTTGGGTCAATCTTTACCGGGAAAGAATTGGTATGGATGGGGACATCGGATTTGTCCAAGAAGTTTCAAATCGCGATATTGGAAGCGGTGATGAACAACTATCGGGGAAGGTGGCTAAATTGCCAGGACCACCTCCAGATCCTAGCCGATTACCCTCTGTTGTTAGAATCGTAGGGGAATTAGACGTCCTCGCCGGAATGGAAAATATAGGTGTACCCGATAGAACAGAACCTGACCTGTCTGAAATCAGCATATTTCTAGACGAATTGGAGGAGAATCCAGAACCTCTATCCGACAATATCTCAGGTGATCCTTATGCTGAAGCTTGGATTCAATTAGTGATGACTCTCGTTGTAAGAGAACACGGTCACACATCTCTACCAGTTGGCTCAATTGAAGCCCTTTTAGGGGATCGAATTAACCGTACAGGAACCGATTTGCAGATGTTTTTGGATAGGCTCTGGCTATTAGGTAAATTAGAGCGAATTCATGGTGGAATTGAAACACAATATGCACCTAATCCTAGTTGGTTAGAGTCACATTGATTTAGAAAATTCATCAATAACTATCGTGGTTCCTATTGTGGGTAATTGTGCCCTTTCTCACAACAACTCCTAAGGAGTTGCGTCAATCACTACGGGCGAAGGCATAAGAGATAAATGAAATTCGCGTAAGCATGATGTCCACCGCAAAGAACACTACAAGAACCTCTCGAGAAGGTCGAATATCACTTCTTCTCGTAATGTTAATGTTGAGCTCACCGATGCTTTCGCTAGTACCAGCAGCATCGGCTTCACACATTACTCAGTATGCAGTACAGAGAGACCCATCGTACATTACGATCGGTGATTTGGACTGCGACGGTGACAATGATATCGCTGCAGCGAGTTCTATGGGTCACTTCATCAGTGCATTGTATAATGATGGAAACGGAGGCTTTGGGGACAGGCAGGACGTTTTCATTTCGAACAATGATTCACACCGAGCAGGATTCCGTGATACAGCGGACGGAACTCGGGTTTTCATCGATGACGTCGATGGAGACGGAACTAATGATCTGATTTACTATCAACAAAATATACGATTTGTGGGTGGGCCTCATGTTCCCGGAAATTTGACTGTACTTTGGGGAAGCTGTTCTGATAGGGTCAATGCTTGGGACTCTTCTGATCCTATTACCATCAATAATCCCTATCTTACGGATATGGATGTAGGTGATATCGATGGCGATGGAGATGCCGACATAGTGATGAATGTCATGGACGCAGGTGCTACTAACAATTTCATTAGTATTTTCAAGGGTCCAGATCCAGCTCAGATAACTAATCAACAGACAATACCAGTTCCTCTTACCAGTGGAATGTATACCAATCTCTTGCTAGGTCATTGGGGCGAAGATGTTGTTGGTGGAGGAATTCCTGGTGGGGTAGGAGATTGTGAGGATCTTGATATATGGCTACTCAGAACTCCTCCTTACAATGTAGGAGTTGGATACTCAGCAGGACATTACGACAACATGACAGTCCTTGAGTACGATTGTACTCTTGGAACATATCCTAACCCTCTAGATGCAACCGCTAGTGGTGTTCATAATTTCAAACTCGATGCAGAACACAACTATCCTTTGTATGGAATTGACATAGCAGATACTGATGATGATACAGAAGTAGATTTGATTGCTGCTGTTGATGGAATTACTGGAAACATTTCCTATGCAACTAAATCAGGTAGTTCTTGGAATACTCAGAACTATGTTCATTTGGGTGACTATCTAGGTGCTTCAATCACTATCTCAGATGTTAACCGTGATGGAAACGTTGATTTCTTCGTTCCAACAGAAGTTACACTAACTCGTCTGCAAGACTCAAGTGCTCAAAACCAAACCTACCTACTGGTAGACAACCTACGAGAGATTAACACAGTGGAGATTATTCTCGCTAACCCAAGTGGGACTGGATATCTCTCGTCCCTGTCCTTCAATGTAGGCCGCCGTCCAACAATGGCCGTACCTGGTCAATTAGCCGGTGGCGATGACAGTGCGTTTGAGATTGCTATCGGTCAGAGAGACCGCTCTTACCGATTCGCCAACAGTGCTATGTGGCTAGACACACAAGGTTGGGCAGGAGCAGGTGATTTCCTTTCCGTTCTTTCATTGGATAATCAAGACGTAGGAATCACTGAGGTTTCGATAGCACCTGCTGCCTATGATCCTGCAACTGGACAAGCGATGATAGGGGAAGGTAATCGATTCGTGAATTTAACAGTAAAGAATACTGGACTGAATCCAATAAGTGGTTCAATTAATGTGGATCTTGAAGTCAAGGAAGTAATTGGTGGAATCGACACCCTAGTCTATTCTAACGACTTTGAGGGCAACATTGACAATGCTAACTGTGCATCATGTACTCTTACTTCTAAATCATACACAGGAGAATATGGTTCAGGTTCTTCTTCATGGCATGAGGAATGGAATGCCACAGTCGATTCAAATGGTTCAGCAACTGATGGTTGGTGGGAAGCTGATTCTAATCCTACCACATATATGTGGGCTGGAATGGACCATAATGGTGAAGACAACGATTCTGGATATTACAACAATATGGATGAAGCATTCATCATTGAAAATGTGGATTTAACAGGTTCAGATGCAGCATACCTAGATTTGGATTTAATGTGCAGTGCAGCATTTTTCGAACTATATCTTGCAGAACAATACTCAGTTGTTGAGAGGTGGTTGTATGAGGATTCTTGTGGTATTGAGGTATGGAGCGATGGTAATGGATGGGAACAAGTATTTTTCACAGGTGGATGGGATAACGAACGATATTTCCGTCTGTATACCCTTGGTCAAGACCCTGAATACAACACCTACAACGGTAATTTCTACACTAACACAGCAAGTGGTTGGCTCAATTTCAGTGGTGACAACGCAATTGATCTGACTAGATATGCGGGCGAGATTGTAGATATCCGATTCCGTTTCCGTAGTGGCTTAATGGGTAGCGTAGGCCCAGATGGGTCCTCTCAAGATACTGGCCTCGATGGATTTGCTTTCGATAACATTTCAATTCGCAAAACAGATGTGCAATTTGGAAGTCAGGAGACCATTAGTCAGCAACTAACCTTCTCCAACATGGCTGCAGGTGCTACTGAAGAGGTCTCCCTAACTGCAGATTTTATTGATAACACGACTTACTACATCAAGACGGCTCTAACAAATCCGTCAGGATTTGACAATGCTGATGACACCAATGATGAAGTAAAGTTCCAAATTACTGTGAAGAATCTCTTTGATCCTGGTGTAGCAGAGGAACCTTGGGTCAGTCTTGAAAATGGTCTGAAATATGCTTCAGGGGACCGTGACATTGAGATCCGCGTACAGAATTATGGAAACACAATAACTGATTTCAGATTAGAAACTAAGATTCAGAATGCTCTACCTGATTTGGTTGCGATTGAGGATTTCTCTGGTTTAGAACCAATGTGGAGTGATGATGGCAATGAGAATGGTTCACGGCTTGATGATACAAGTGGTGACCATCCAATGCTACCTCAAAGTCGAGGTGTCTTCAATTCTCATGCTTATTGGCTTGGGGATCCAGATACTGGATATGGTGACGAGTGGAATGAAACCTTGAGTCTTGAGCCTGTCCAGATTGCTACTGGTGGCGACTTCACTTACCTTTCATTCGATTACTTTGCAGAAGGAGATTATCTATCGGACAGTGAGGGTAATATCCTTGCAATTAGGGATGCCGCCAACCTTGAGGTTCAATGGTCAAAGGGTGGTGAATTATTCACAGGGAATGTTTGGGGTAGTTGGACTGACTTAAACGAAAATGGTATTCGTCCATTCGAAGCCTGTGAGGATTTCGATCAAAATGGAAGATATGACGAGGTTGAATACTTCGGTGATCACTCCGACAGATATGAATCAGTGGTTTGGTTTGACTCAGAGAGCCTTGTTAAATCCGTAATTGTCGACTTTACTCACATCACTCTGCTGAATCAAACCTCAAACAGTAGTTTTGACTGGAATGTAGAATGTACTGATCTTTCAGGTTCTGAGGTTACTCTAACTTGGAGGTTCCAATCAAATGGAGATGGAGTCAATGGAAACGCAGGTCTAGCAGGCTTCGCAATTGATAATATTAGATTTGATGAATTTACTTTCGAGAACGATGGAACTTACTTCAATAATGTCAGTGGCTTAGATGCTGCTGAGAAGGAAAAGGTTACAGTTGCAACGCATGATTTCCAGGCCGGAATTTATCGTATAGATTCAACAACTCTTTTCGACAACGATATTGAAGGAACTTCCTGGTATAATATGTCTGAAATTACCACTGCAAATAACCATACTCAGATTATCTTCAGTATTGCAAGTGCTGATATCACCCTGATGCAACCTGATATCCTTGATTGCGTCTCTGATATCACATACAAGTGTGTATACTCGATAGATGATTCTTCAGAACACAGTTTCTCAGTTCCTTTGCTTAACGGTGTTATTGCAGGTGAATATGAATTAAGTATGAAGATTGTAGATATGACTACTGGACAAACCGTGTTTGAGGGAGCCGATGATAACTCACCTCACGAACTTGACCCACACCAGAGGGATTGGGCGAATTGGAGCAGTCCATATTCAGACTGGTACGATGGTCATGAGTACAATATTAGCTTCTTTGCTACATTAACTGAGGACGGAGAACGTTCAGGAAATGATCGATATTTCGAGATTGAATTCTTTGACACCATTGATGTCGCCATCCTCTCGAATCCAACAGATCAGAATCGACTCCAAAGAGTAAAACAAGACCTAGAGTCAATGGGCATGTCTTACACCCAATTGTCTGTGAGTGATTGGGAGCGCTACGCGACTGAAGATTGGCTAGACCACTATGAGAAGATTCTACTACCTTGGCAGACTGATTACAATGTAGTCTATGGTGAGTACTATGAGACTCTCGCTGAGACTAGAGATTCAGATGGTTTGTCTGTAACTGAAATTCTTGAAGCCTACATGGTTAACGGTGGCACTCTTGAGATTCACCTAGGTCCATACCGAAACGAGTACCAGCCTAATCGCCTACCTTTCGGAATGGATATAGCAATGCGAAATCAATGGAACAATACTGTAACTTACGATGATTTGGTAATCACCGATGCTTATCATCCATTATTGAACAATGTCGACACAGCAGCATTTGCTGGAATTCACGGGGGCTCCCATGTAGCCCTAGCTGGACTTGATACTGCGCAGGTCCAATTCGATCAGATACCACAAGTATGCGGTGGCCGAATCAGCGATCCAGTTGGTACATTCCACACTTTGATGCGAAGCGAGTCATTTGACACTCAATCATTACTGTCAATATGTAATCGAGGAGCAGGTGGAATGATTGTTACCACTCTTGATGTTGAGAATCCATCCGTATCTCAGCCATATGGTGGCACCTCTATGCCTCTACTATCGAACATGCTGGCATATCAAGTGACACCATATCCTACTTCTTTCGGAATTGCCGGAGACGGCTTTGACTTGACTGTTAATGACGAGGCTCCATCACTTGACACAGTGACTGGTGCTTATTCTACAATGTACATCAAATCAAATTCTGATTTATCATTCTCATTCTTAACATCTGATTCATCAATTAGTGATTCAATTATTGCAGATTGGACTTTGACTTCTACTGATGAGAACAACTCAGTTACCGGATGGCAAGGTGAAATTGTAGATTATGGTGAAATAAGCCACATCCAACAAAACAGCCCAAGCATTCCTACTCCAGGTACATTCTGTGTAGGTGATACAAGTTCATCCACGGGTTGTCTTATCGGTGCTGAGTGGTTACTGACTCTATACCTGCATGATGATTCCGGACACACTAGAATTACTTACATCCACCTTGTTACAGATGACACTCTTGCTGATGAATTCCGCCCTAATGCTGAACTTAGCCTGATTGAGGATTCAGTTACCGATGAGTATGTAACTCTTGATGATACAAAGGAAGTTAGTGGCATAGATTGGCCAGTTTACCGTGTTCGATTGACTGACACTGGTGATATCAGTTTGAACTTCGATGCATCCATGTCTAATGACGCTGATGCACCAGAAGGAGAACGTGGAATTGAGATGTTTGAGTATCGTGTATTCTTCGATTATCCTGTAGATAGTGATAATCCAACTTTAGTAGGTCACGAATATCAAGTTCCAGATGCAGCAGGTGGTGACACCTGGTCGTATGTGTTCAGAAACTTGACTAGTGATGGTTCACTTGAGAATCAAATCCGTCTTGAGTTAATTGTTTATGATAGAGCTGGAAAACAGTCTGAGAAGGCGAGGATGTACTTTATCGTCGTAGGTGAAGACTTTGGAGATGAACCTCCTGTTGTTGACATTACATCACCTAGGTCCACCGATTCTCAAGATGGAGATCTTGTAACCATCAGTGGTGTTGTTACCTCTGGAGCTGAGAATGGCGTAATGATAGAAGTAGCATTTGATGATAGCCTATTCGATGGCTCTCCAACTGTTCAAGCAACTCAGAAAACTCTTGGTAAGTATAACTCAACAGTAGTCCCTCTGAGTGATGGACAATCATTTGCCCTAACGCTCGATATAACTGATTTGTACAATGTTTATGAATCACTAGATGATGAAAATATAATCGGTTCAAATCCAACTGTATATTGGCGAGTCGTGGAAGGTGATGGGGAAAGATACACCTTAGACTATGAATTGACCATTGATTTGTTACCGCGTTACAGTGATCCTTGTATTACAAATCCAGATGCATCTGGTTGTGAAAAATCGAGTGGTAATTCAATGACATTAGTGTTTGTAGCAATTGGTGCAGTACTAATTCTAGGAATTGTCGGAGTCACATTAGTAATCAGATCTCGTGGTAAGGATGATGTCGGTGACACTGTAGAGCAATTCGGCGGTGTTGAGCAGATGGATCCTGTAGAGGCATATGTGCAGCAGATGGTTGGTCAAGGATATGCTGAAGCTGATGCTAGACAATATGCAGAGCAATACTACGCTGCTTACTATGCGCAACAAGGTAAAGGCGGCGGCAATTGATAGCCTCCCTCAATAGGGGGCTTTGAAGCCGCACCTTGAAGAAGCGGTGGCAACCGGCATATTGTATGGGTAATGCTGACCGATACACAGTGGCTGACATTTCTCTAGCCGAAGCAGGCGGGTTGAAGGTCGCTTGGGCACGAAGTCGTATGCCCGCATTGGCTGCATTGAGAGCCAAGGCAGAGGCCGAGAAACCCCTAGAGGGCCATAGAGTAGCAGGCTGCTTGCATGTTACCAAAGAAACAGCAGTTCTAATCGAAACTATCGCTGCAGCGGGTGCTGAGATATCTTGGTCTGGATGTAATCCGTTATCTACTCAAGATGATGTTGCTGCTTGGCTTGCTA
>DUIL01000092.1 GCA_013330385.1 Candidatus Thalassarchaeaceae archaeon | reverse complement strand
CTTGCCTTCATTGTGTACATGATGGTGGCTCGCCCATCTGGAATTGTAGCGTCTGATACCGAACTTTCGATTAGCCCGCATTCACTGGTCTTCTGTGATTTATCAATTACAATACTAACCGATTGTTCGACTGGCCAAGGCACATTACTCTTGACTAGTAGATCGATTTGCACATGACCGTTGCAGATATCGAATTCATCGTGAGACATGGAGATTGGATACACCATTCCGTGATTCGCATCGTTGATTTCTTCACCTACACTCCATGTCCAAGCATTTCCAGGTTCTGAGGAACTGCTGGAAGTTATCGTTTGGTCACCAAAGAATGCGTACAAGTCGATTGGTGTCATTGGGAAGGCAATGTATTGTCCGGCGATTCCAAGTCCAGAAATAGCTTCAAGACCGAAAGTTACCGCCTCAAGGTTGGTCGCCTTATTTTCGGAATCTCGTAGTGTAATATCCGTACTTGTTTTGATTAATTCTCGGTCGCCAATATCCGTCCATGAGTGACTAGATATGTCTACGGTATTGTCCTCAAGAATCCATCCTGTGTTACCACAGTCGCTTGGGTTGCTGGCACTCCAAGTCTTTCCGGTCAAATCAACAATCATTGAGTGTGTAATCACTTTCTCAGCAGTCAAGTGACTTCTGCCAAATGCATCCAGAGCATTGACGGCCCCCTCATATTGACTATCACTCTGATGAATGATTTCTGCCGAGCCTCCTTTGCGAATCCGAATACTGCCACTACCTGTACTGATGTCTATCTCAAGTTCGCCACATGCATCATCGAGAGTCCCTCCTGCTGCATCTCTGAATATAGCAAGCATGTCATCTCCTTCGATATTGATGCTTGAGGCTTCGATATTGAATTGCATACTATCTCCATATCGAAGTTCTCGGGCTTGGAAAGAGGGATCATTCTGGAAAAAGAAGGTGAATGCACCCGCCGCGAGAATAAGAAGAACGACGGTAATAGCAGCTACGTGCTTTGTTTCTAGATTTATTGTTGATAGACTCGGTAGAGTGATGGTAATCGAAGCATCTGAGTCAATTTCCTCAGGTATGTCTTCGGCAATCAATACAATTTCTTCATCATCTACAACTCCAGCAGTCCAAGGGTCATCTTCATCCAAAGTTAATGACTCATCATCGTCAAGAATTAGTGCATCATTTTCTTCCGGTTGAGGTGGTGGTGGTTGTGGAAGTTCAGGCTCAACGATATCGGCCTCAAGAACCTCAGCCTCCGATACCTTGGTCTCCGGCTTTTGATTCTTCAACCATTGATGGCCATAGTATACCCATTGCTCCATAGTCCAGCCTTCTGGAAGACCACTCTCTGGGAGCTCTGGCACAGTTGCCTGTGGTTGACTGGCTTCTGCGCTAGGTTGAGATATTGGCTCTGTAGTTTCGACATCAGTTGAGCCCCCACCTTCAGTCCGGGCCAATAAGCGGTCTATTGCCGCATCACGGTCTTCTTTAGAGACGGATTTTGAACCCTCAGAAGCCATGTCTGACCCCTCAGAATCACCGAGAATACGGGCGATTAAAGCCTCTTTATTTCCAGACACAAGAAGACCGTTTTTCTTGCATAATTGTCGCAGTCCAGAGACCTTCATTGAGGAAAGTGAATCACGGTCCATATTCGAGCCTCCCGCCTTTCGACAGAGTTTGAGTCATGCATTGGGTCTTTCAATCCCTTCGGCGTTACGCTTTGTTCAATGCATATACGAGTGTGTAAGTCAAATCCGCCGACCTTGAAAATTTGAGATTCTATCCGTTAGACTCAAGAAGGAATGTTCGTCGGCGGCAAATATGGATCCACGCCTGGTCATCCTCTCGCGGGGGCCTAGACTCTACTCGACTAGGCGTCTTGCTGAAGAAGCAGAGAAAGCGGGCTGGGCAGTTCGTATTCTCGACCCTCTCAAACTAACGGTCGTAGTAGATGAGAGAGGTGGCCGTATCTTCTATCGAGGATGGCCAGTTGAGTGTGAGGCAGTCATTCCTCGAATTGGATATTCAATCACTCGAAGAGGGGTCGCTATAGTTCGCCAATTTGAGCAAATGGGCGTCATCATTCTCAATCGCTCAAGTTCCATTTTACAGAGTCGTGACAAACTTCTTGCTAGCCAGTTGATGGCTGATGCTGGAGTGCCAGTTCCAATTACTGCTCACGTAGCTGCAATTGAAGATACAGAAAGCGCCATCACACGTGCAGGAGGCATTCCATGTGTAGTCAAGGCAACCGAAGGAACCCAAGGTTCTGGTGTATTCCTCGCTCATACCCATCAGCAAGCACGTCAATTAGTCAATCAGATGTTAGAGAGGGGTATGCGGCCTCTGGTTCAACAATACATCCAAGAGTCGCACGGGAAAGATATCCGAGTTCTAGTAGTGGGTGGTCGTGTTGTTGCGGCTATGCGTAGAAGAGCCGTAGGAAATGAATTCCGTTCAAACTTCCATTTAGGAGGAAAGGTCGAGCGTGTACACCTATCAGAAGAACAAGTTCGTGTGGCACTTAGTGCTGCTAATGTACTGGAGATGGACATTGCTGGTGTCGATATGCTAGAATCTCGTGATGGCCCCTTGGTTCTCGAGGTCAACTCAAGTCCAGGCCTCGAAGGGATTGAGGGTGCTTCAGGAGTAAGCATTGCAGGAGCGGTTGCTCGTCACCTAAACGCTTCATTAGAGAATTATCGTGCTCAACAGGAAATTGAAGCTGAAATCGCACAACTTGACGATCTCGATGTACAATATTTGACTGAGTAATCAAACACATCGGCTCTTTCTAAGCCACATTCAAACTCTAGTCTGAGGGTTGTCTTCAGTAGAAGCATTCAAGTCGTGATACAGTCACTAGGACTCGTCCGTAAGGGCAGGGATGCACCCGTCGTTCGCGACGGAGAGAGGCGAGGGTCTTGACTGAAAGTTACGAAGAAGCAGGAGAGTTTGATGGCCGTGAGGCTGTCAAGGGGCGGTTCGAAACGCTCTCTAGATTCGGTATTAGCAACGGCCCTGAGTTACCTTCTCGATTGCACAGGCTGTCCGTACTACCTTGGTTCCAATGTTGGGAAGGGCAGTTGCGAACTGAGAAGAAATCCAAACACACGATAAGAGCATACATTGTTGCAGCACGAGGATTCTCAACAACATCACTACCCGGTGAAGAAGCGATAGATTGGGATACAGCCAAGCAAATTACGGTTTCAGATTTCTATTCACGGGCCAATCCAAACTTCGGCCGTATCGATGCTTGGCTGAATGAATTAGGTGAGATGCGCCCTTCAACAATCAATGCAAGAATTGCCGCAGTATCGCATTTACTCAAATGGTTCGGTCACTCAGTACCCGAATGGGTTCAGCGACCTGCACGAAGAAAATCCCTGCCACGCCCACTTGGTCGTTCTGAGGTGATTAAATTACGTGCTGCTGCCATGCGAGTGGAGGACCCTCTAGCTCACCCGATAGTCACAACAATGCTTGATACAGGACTTCGTGTATCGGAACTTTGTAATTTAGACATAGATGATGTGGATTATGTCGATTTATCCGCTTTAGTCATAGGCGGTAAAGGAGAGAAGGATAGAACCGTTCTGTTTACTAAATCTACAACAGAAGCGCTTGAGGCTTGGACACCAATCCGTAAGATGCGTACCAATTTAAGCGATGAATTTGATTCAGAGAGAGCCCTATTTCTTTCAAGCCGAGGTCGAAGAATCAATCCACGTTCAATCCAGAAAATGATTGACAGATTGGCCGATGAGGCCGATATACCACGTTCGCGTCTCTCTCCTCACACTCTCAGACATACTTTCGCAACCGGATTATTGGAGCGTGGCGCAGATCTAGTCACAATACAGCGCCTTCTCGGTCACGCGAGCATTGCTACCACTCGAGTGTACTTAGAAATCAGCGACCAAACTTTGCGTGAGATTTACCACAGAGCCCAAAACCTCCCCGAAATTTCCGAATTAGATGTAAGCACAGAAGTTCTTGAGGAAATCACAGCTGAATTAGAAGAGGCTCCTATTCTGAAGAACGATTGATTCCAATTCTATTTTCTGGCCGGATTCTTCTTCTTTTCTCTCTTATCTACAGCTTCTGGTCCTTGCCATTTCTTTCCTGCAGCAACAATATTCCCTTCATGACCCGGCAGTGGACAGTACTTCCCCGCCCGGCAACGACTACAGTTGTCCTTTGGTGGTATTTCCACCACTTTGGTCAGACGTCCGTACTTCCTACGCGGCACGGTTGGTAGTTCTCAAAGGCGGGTCTTAGCCATTCGCACAGGCGCGTAAGGTTGAATCGGTCCAGAGTTGGGCGTGAAGTGTGGAGACCGGAACGGCGGGTGTAGACCCTAATCGGACAGTCCTTTGGGCTCAGGTTACCGAAGGGCAACCAAAGATGTCTCTAGATGGCGATTTACGACTACGTCCAGATGGTATTTCGGGCAATGAGTCTGTTTACTTGGGCGATGTTGCAAGAGCAGCATTGCGTTCACTTGGGCCCGCTGACCCACCATTCTTCGAGGACCCCCCCGGTTATGATGAACAGAAATGGATTATTTCTAGCAAATCTGGAGATGTTTCGATGATTATTACTTCAACCTCTTATTGGGGTTTTGGACTGATTAACAGGTGTTTTCTAAATCGAATTGAAATGCAAGGCCCTCTTTCTTTGAGAGCGAGAATAACTCTTGATATTGCGGCAAGCCTTGGTCGGAATCCATGGGAGCCAACACTCCAGCGATTGTTTGCAAAAGCAACGGGTTGCAAAATGAATGAACATCGAGAGGCTTGGCAGGGTCTTATTGAGTACGCTAGAGAGAATATGGCCGAAGAGATACAGACCATTGAGGAGCGTGTTTCCCAATTGAAAGGAAAGGATGAGGAAATTAAAGGAATACTCAATGAAGCCTCAAATTCACTCGATGAAGCCCGTGCCGCACTCGCCGATCACAATGCACCAGCAGTAGAGCGTGCAATTGGAAGAGCAATCCAGGCCCTAGTTGAAGCAGATCCAACTACTGAGATTCGCTCGTCTGAATTGGCTGCCTCAAGTGTTAGTGATGCAAGTTGGTGGAATGAGATTCCTAAGGACGATGAAGTCAGTGCTTTGCATCTATTGGAAGATGAAATCCCTTTGGTTGATATGACCGAAGAGGAATAATCAGATAATTCCTGACATCACGTCAGCCATCCATTCCCAAACACCGTGATGCTGTAGATAAATGACAATTGAAAAACCAAAACAAGCAGCGTAAATCAGACCTCTTGAGATTTGGATAGCATCCTCTGATTCTTCATCGAAGTATCGGATTAATCCAGCTGCCTGCTGGATACCGCTGCCCTTCTTCTCCTTAGCCATCGGGCCGTCGCACCTACCTGCACTATTTCAACGCGGCGAAACAACACAGAACACCATAATTGGCCATAAACGTGTCACTGTGAGCCTTTTTTTCAGGGGTCTAAGGTCTCAATCAGTACACAACCACCATCTAACTCGACAATTTTTGATGCAGCATCCATTGCTGCATTGATTCCTGCAGTCATGAGAATCTCTCGGCGAGTTCCAGCAGATGTTTGGAAAATTAAACGGTGTGAAAGCAAGTCCAGAACACTTCGGTCAACAACTTGCCATACCCATTCGTTTTCATCGACTGTTATCAACGCCTCAACTGGTGCTAAAGGCCCCTGTTCTCGCCCATTCTGTCGTGCGCGTTCAACGAGTCCAAACAACTTACGTGTCGCTTCATTTGAATTCGTGGTTTTTGGTTCTGTAGATTTTCTTGCTATTCTCCTTCGTAGACCTGTCATGTGCATCCCATGCGACAAAAGCCGCAAACCGTGAGCGTTGAGTTGAAGGTTTAACCATTTACTAAGTCGTTCACTATATGGTACCAAATTTCAGGGGGTTATAGCAAAGCGAGAGCCCCGTTTGTTTGATGTCTAAGGTTGTTGACGACGACGTGTGAGAGAACGGGTCGACTGGGCCGAGGTCGCAAGTAATAGTCTTCTGAGGAAGGCTGTTGGCTGTTGGCGTGATGACTCAGAATTATGGTTCGATCATGCCTATGAGAGGCTACCCGAAACTGTTCGAGTAAACCCCCTTTCCTCCGATAGAGAGTGGGTTGAAAAATGGTTGGAATCGTGTGACGGAGAGCCTATTATTTGGTACAAAGGCCCCGGCTCAGCATGGACTATGCCCTTTACCAGAGGTAAGGCAGAAGGTGAAACAAAGAAACTTCTAGCGGCACTCCATGAAACGGGTCGTTTAACGCGACAAGAAGCAGTTTCTATGCTTCCAGTAATTGCTCTAGATACACAACCGGGTGAAATAACACTAGACATGTGCGCAAGCCCCGGCTCTAAGACAACACAAATCTCAGAACAATTGGGTAATTCAGGGGTAGTCGTAGCTAACGAAATAGTTCGTGGGCGAGTTAATCTTCTAGTTTCCAATATCCAAAGGCATAGATCTCGTTCAGTAATTGTCGTAAACCACGACGCGCGACATTTCCCTAATGTACCAGAGGCTGGTTATGATAGAATTCTAGTCGATGCGCCGTGTACAGGCACAGGTACTACAAGAAAGAATCCGGATGTTTGGAATCGCTGGAAACCAAATGGAGGACGTTCTATGCAAAAGTTGCAGATTGACATTCTTGCTAGAGCTGCTCGCTTAGTAAAAAAAGGAGGAAGAATAGTCTATTCCACCTGCTCGCTTGACCCTATCGAAAACGAGGCAGTCGTTGCTGAAGTTCTGCGCAAGCATCCTGAAATGCAACTAATTTCAGCCCATGACGCTATTCCGGAATTGAGTGCATCTAAGGGGTTCAGAAGTTGGCCAATGTTAGATGACAATTGTTCAATCGTTCAGAATGTCGAGGATAGTGAAAGTTTTCTTCCTCCAACAGAAAGTGACATCTCTAAGCAACTTCCGTTGTGTATGCGTGTTTGGAATGATCAGTCAGAAGGTGGCGGCTTCTTCCTTGCAATCCTCGAAAAATCAGATAACGTTGAATCAAAGAAAATAGAAGTCCAAGAAACCCTATCTGCAGAGGAATCACCTCGTGACAAAGATATGGCGCCCCAACCAATATCAGATTCTCAAAAGGCAATGCTCACTCAATATTTGGGCAAAGTCCCTGATAATTTGTGGGCTCGTGGGAGAAAGATTCTCTGTGCAACACCTGAGGCAAGCATCATTTGGTCTTCTGAGCGTAGTCGTAGGGGCGGAAGAACCCGTATTCCTGGTCAAAGATGGCGTCCATTGAGTGTAGTCCATCTCGGTCAAGAAGTTGCTCATTTGAGAAAAGGTGAGTTTGAGAGAATAGTGGGGGCTGCCGCAAGTAGCTTTTCTCAAATGATTGAGAAAGGAGTAATTGATGTGCCTACTGAATACATAAATTATCTACTTGAAGGAGATGAACCAAACCCTGAAGAGATATCTTCTGAACTGTTACAAAAAAGAGGCAATATATTGCTAAGAGATGCCTCTAATGGAACCACCATACCCGTATGGGTTGGAGGGCGAGTAACTCTGATGATGAGAGCCTATGAACGCAATGTGTTGTGTGCAATTAGAGGAATTATACAAAATACAAAATCTGAAGAAGAATGAACAAACGTTCAATTTGATTCAATAATTTGGGGTGAATGTTCAATAACCAACCGACACAACGCCGGCTTCCCGAGAGATTCGCATGCTGGATGACACCAACCGACGCATCATTGAGGTGCTCGAAAAGGATGCACGAACTTCTCTGCGAAAGATTGCAGAAGAGGTTGGAGTTTCTTTAGGTACAGTAAGCAATCGTGTCCATAAGATGGAAGAGTCTGGAGTTATCAAGGGTTATCGAGTACTCCTTGATTCAGACAAAGTGGGCTGGGAATTGACGGTAGTCATTGGTCTGCGAATTCAGAAAGGAAGGTTGATTGAGATGCAAGAGAAAATCGCAAAGGATCATCGCGTGTATGGTGTCTATGACGTAACTGGCGATTTTGATTCAATGATTGTTGCCAGAGCAAAAAACCGCAAAGACCTCGATGACCTTTCAAAGAATCTTCTTTCAATGGATGGCATTCTGAGGTCTGTCACTCATCTTGTCCTCAATACTGTGAAAGAGGATCCAACTTCTTTCCCCCACTGAGAATTATTCTTCTAAATGTGCTTTAATCAAAGGAGTTAGTAAATCTGCATAAGGAGCTAGTGCTTCGACAGTTCTGCCTTCTGGCTTCATCGCTTTCAAGAGAACAATTCGTAGTTCCTCGTCAATTTTAACGTCCAATGATTGTAGTCTGTCACGCAGGGCAGTTTGTAGGCGCCCTCCGGTACGATCCCAATCCATCAATAAAATCAAAGGAGGACCTCCATCAACGGCATTCTTGGTCCCATATTTCTCGTGAAAATATGCAACTAATCGAGACCTATCCCAACCTCGATTTATCTTTTCTATTGGACCTGTAAATCCAAGTATTCGCAACGCTTCTTCATCCTTCTTTCCTTCGACTATGATTGGGCAGCCATAACCACCTTTGAGGACCTCACGATTTCTCTTCTGAGATTGAGCCATTGCCTTGGCTGCCTTTTCGAATCTAACTGTTCTATCTGCGGGTCCTGAAAATCTGGCTCTGGCCCAATGCCAATCATTTTTTCCCATTACTAATCCTCAGCAAAATTGCGAATTGTATTGACATAATCTCCACGCAGTTTGACAGTCTTCCATCGCCTACTTTGACCAGTTACAATGCTAACGTCGGCTTTTTTTATACCAATTTCTTCAGCCATTAATTCAATCACTTCAACATTTGCAGCACCATCAACTGGAGGAGATCTAACTGCAATCTTCAATCTCTTCCTCCATGGTTCAAATCCAAGAATTTCAGAACGTTTTGAACCGGGTTGAATATCCACTTCAACGAAGGTATCACCCTCAGATTCCCTCACCCATTCTGGCTCCATCTGAACCTCTCTCGGGCGCATTGTGTTTGAAGTCATTTCTCACTCACTCTAACTCCATTAGACAATTGTTGCCTACCTCACACTTATGAGGGGTCTTCGCCCGCGCTACAAATGGAGATTGCTGTGGGTTTCATCACACCTCTATTCGATGTTCTTTGGAATGAGTTCGTACTATGGTCAGCATTAGTAGGTGGAATCACCTTCGGATGGCTATACCATCATTCATTCTTCTATCGATCTGAAGAAGGTGTTGACAACAATGTTGACAATCTACAGGTTGGTGTTTTTCCAGCGCATTACGACAATTTGAAACTTGAAGTGACTTGGACATTAGTCCC
>DUIL01000123.1:3255-3747 GCA_013330385.1 Candidatus Thalassarchaeaceae archaeon | reverse complement strand
TAGAGTCTCAACCTTGGCTGCCTTCCAATCAGCATAAACTAGAGAATCTTTGTCTGGTTTGTTAATTGGTGAATCTTTTTCAACTGGCGCGCGAACAAATATCGAATCTGTATCTGAGTAAACTACAGGATAGCCATCACTCTCAACTTTAGTGATGATACTACGAATATTATGACGAGCCCATTCTGTAATGCTGGCTCCAAGGTCAGGATGAGTAAAGCGATAGAAACTAGAAGCGAAAACACCGTAAAATGAATTCATCAGAATCTTAACCGCGTATTGTAACTGATCGTGAAGAAATGCGGAATCAGTATCTCCTGCTTCATTGGCGGTTTTCAATTCCGCTTTGTAGTGGTCTCTTTGTGCCATTAATTGAGCCAGTAATCGGGGCACCAAACCATGTCGCTCTTCACTTGACCTATAACGGGTATTCGTAGTAGGTGAAGAGTTGTATGAGTCATTCTCTGAACCATCTCTAACAAGAGTGGTCGA
>DUIL01000123.1:0-2864 GCA_013330385.1 Candidatus Thalassarchaeaceae archaeon | reverse complement strand
GCAACCCATGGATGAATTCCAGGTTTGACATCATGAACATATCCTCCTGCAATCTGATCTCGCCTTCTTGGGCCGGATTTGGTAGTTGGTACAGAAATGTTCTCGCGGTCAGCAAGGCGAATGACTAGTGAATCAATCCATTGACTAGTGGTGCCGGTAGCAGCGGTATCGACAGTAGTTTTTGCAACAGCGGCTAGAGCTTCCTTACGAGCGATAGATTGTAGATGATTGAGGATATCTAATGGAAGGTGGGTATCTCGAACACAATATTCCATGACTTCGTCGGGACGATTGGCCCATTCCTCATCCATTTTGCTTGCATCAACATCGAGTTTTGATTTGTCATCGTCATCGGGCCATAGCATATTGGCGACGAAGCGAAGCGATTCGCGCTCAGGACGCAGAGTTTGGCGAACCTGCCACCAAGCATCTATTGGGATTCTTCCTGTAAGTCGCCAAACTCTATTTGTCGCGCGGGCTGGTTTCAATCTCTTAGCCTCAGACTCGACTGCAGGAACTCGGCCCCAACCGCAAAGCGCGGCTTGTTCAAAACGAGATTTACCAGCATGTTCCTCTGCTCTCTCAATTATTCTAGGTAAATCGAAGTTATCGATATTATATCCAGTAATGAAATCAGGATCTTCATCACGAACCAAGCGTGTCAGGCCTTCAAGAATATCCTTTTCTGCACCCTTGAACTCATGCTCAGTACGTTGATTTCCCCTCTCAATTACCGCAGCCGCACAAAGTACAGTATTGTGTTTAATGCTCGTTTCCAAATCAAAAGAAAAGGTAACAAAAGGAGCAGGAAATGGTTCGGTTTGACTAAGCCCTTCTAGCGAGCAAGCGACAACCATGTCACAAGGATACAATCCAGAGCCACCGAAACTACGAATTCTTTCAGCAGCCTCAACGCGACCCCCCTCAAATTTGGCTCGGAATTCTTCAGGCGCCCTATCACCAGCCCACATCACTTCGCCTGATGCGATAATGTGGGGGCCGAGGTCTAAATCGAGCAAAAGGCGTTGAACGAATAGGATATCTGCACTAGATATTGACCAGTCACTCTCCAATCTTTTCCTCAGATTTCTAATTCTATATGGCTGATTAACTTCGACTTTCCAATGAGGTTTGACCCCTAATTCAGTCCATTTTTCAACCGGTTCACCAATTGATATAACCTCGTCCATTTGACGTATGGATTCTAGATTCTCACTGACACCTACTGCCGTTCCGGGTCTTCCACTGGGTGCAATCTCAAGGTATGGTCGCAATCCTTCAACCAGTAAAACCACTGAATGACCATCGCGAGCGCGACACCACAACTCGACGGTTGTTCGCGGTGGTGTACTCTCAACCGCCTGATAGGAACCCGAGACAATACACACCTCACCTTCCCAGCGCATGATGATACCCACTACAGCGTGGGACTGTCTGCAATCAACCCTTGTGCGAACGTCTGGAACGGTGTTTTGAGTATGTTTGGCCGGAATTGTTGAAAGCCGTGTGCACTCCCTCTATCACAATCGGGGTTGCGTTGTTGTTGGAAGATGTCGAGACATCCATTGATTGGGACAGTTTGACATTCAGTTTCACAAAGACTGATCGGATGTACTACGCTACCTGTAAATTAGGTGAAGAATGGGAACCTGGAGTCATGCAAGATTTCCAAGATCTAGCCATGTCACCTGCTGCTGGCGTAATCAATTACGGACAAGGACTGTTTGAAGGAATGAAAGCACGGCGAGCCCCCGATGGTAGGATACTTCTATTCAGACCAGAGTTGAATGCTCGGCGTTCAGCAGATGGTTGTCGAAGATTGGGTATGATTCCAGTTAGTGAAGAAATGTTTCTTGATGCGGTGTACAAAGTAGTCCGACAGAATGAGAGATGGGTTCCTCCAAATGGCCGTGGAGAATTGTATGTCCGGCCCCTCATATTTGGTAGTGGAGAAATTCTTGGTGTTGCTCCTGCCCCTGAATACACCTTCCTCGTTTACGCGGTTCCTGTTGGACCGTACTTCAAAGGTGGATTGAACCCCATTTCACTCAAAGTTTCAGATGAATTTCATCGAGCTGCACCGGGTGGTTCAGGTGGAGTCAAAGCAATTGGAAATTATGCACCGGGTATGATGCCCTCAAAGAAAGCGAAAGCAGAAGGTTATGCCGAAATTATCTATCTAGATGCTGTAGAACATCGCTATGTCGAAGAGGTAGGAGCAGCCAACTTCTTCTGCGTCAAGGATAATGTCCTATACACTCCTGAATTAACCGGCACAATTCTACCAGGTATAACCAGACTTTCGACCATCGAACTAGCCCGTTCATTGGGTTACGAAGTTCATGAAACAAAAGTTGACATTGAATTTGCTATGCAGGCAGA
Organism: Candidatus Thalassarchaeaceae archaeon; assembly: GCA_013330385.1. Taxonomy (GTDB): domain Archaea; phylum Thermoplasmatota; class Poseidoniia; order Poseidoniales; family Thalassarchaeaceae; genus MGIIb-O1; species MGIIb-O1 sp12570u. The sequence goes on along the minus strand of DUIL01000123.1, from coordinate 482 downwards.
TGAAGCATTCTGCGCAGGTACTGCTGCGGTAATTTCACCTATTGGCAAGATTGAGCATAGTGGAAAAGTGGCAGAATATTGTGAAGGCGAAATAGGTCCAATAACTCGCCAATTGTACGATGCTCTGACCGCTATCCAAGAAGGACGTGCAGAGGATCCATTCGGCTGGACGCCTTCGGTTTGAGTATCGTTTTTATTGACTCTAAACAGTTACTACATAGTCAACATTGAAGGGTGACTGCTCAAGCAACAAGCATGGTTGTCCAATCTGTTCTAGATGATTGGATAGAAGTTAAGGAAATCCCCACGTTGGAAGAGCAAGCCCACGAAGTAATTGCTACAATGAGAAGTATTCCAGAATTGGCAATGTTGCCAGTGAATGAATTGGAGAAAATTCCATTGGGAAGATTGAGAAAAAACGCAAATCGATTGCATGCAGTTTGCCGTTACAAGAAAGGCGTGCGTAAGAAAAATGCACTAGG
>DUIL01000018.1 GCA_013330385.1 Candidatus Thalassarchaeaceae archaeon | reverse complement strand
GGGTTCATTGCAACACCACTGACTGTTGGGTAGAGTTTTCCTCGAGCCTTTGCTCGATAATGGGCTGCACCGGCCTTCATCAATGGCTTCTCAGTACGTCCATGTCCTGCAAGAACACCAATGGTGGCTCTGCAGGCTGCAGGGAGGTCTTTGAGAGAACCACTTGGAAGGCGGACTCTTACTCTGTCCCCCATTCGAGTTTCGAGAGTTGCTGAATTACCACCCGAGCGAGCAAATTTGCCTCCATCTCCAGGTCGGCCCTCAACATTACAAATTGGAGTCCCTTCTGGTATTTCAGAGAGATTCGTGACATTTCCGGGTCTAAGGCTAACATTTTTCCCGAAGGCAAGTTCCTGACCTACGGATACACCCTCAGGTGCAGCAACATGAGCTATGGTGCCATCCTCAAACTTCACGCGCGCGAGGGGCGCGGTGTGTGCTGCACTGTGAACAAGATCTGTGACTTCACCCATCTTCTCACTCACGCGAGGAAGACGGTTAGCTGCAGGGAATCTGTGGCTTGATACGCGATTCTTTGGACTAGAACCACGGCGTTGTGAACGTGTACGCTTACCCATAATATCACCTCATCAGAACGCTCCGAGTTTGAGCGCTGCATCCTCCGCATCATAACCCTCAGCAAGACGCACGGATGCGTGCTTGCCAGTAATCGTAATTCTAGTGTTGACCTTAGCAACTTGAACGTCTAGAAGTTCCTCAACAGCCGCCTTAATCTGAGCCTTAGTTGACTCTCGGCGAACTATGAATTCGATACGATTGTTGTTCTCTCGGTAGACACCTTCTGCATCGGCAACACGACGTGCCTCAAGGGTCTTCTCAGTAATCCAAGGCATCTTAATTACGCTGTACGGATCAATCATGAAAATCACTCCATCGCTCCTATTGCAGCCTTGGTCCAAACAGTAAGACGACCTGCGTCGCCACCTGGTGCCAAATCCTCAGCAGAGAGATCCTTGGCTGCGACAACATCCACACCTGGGACATTTCTAGCAGCCTTAGCAAGACCATCAGTCTGTGCAACTACGAGAAGAATACTCTTTGGAGAGCGGTATTTTCGACCACGCATTGTGCCCTTACCAGCACGAATGGTTCGTCCATCTCGAGCGCGGACTAAATCAGAACCAAGTCCTAGGCCTTCCATCATAGCAACGAACTTGCGTGTTGAATACTGAAGGGGCATAGACTCGATGTCGTACTTTTCATCGCCCTCATCGCGAGACTCGATATATCCATCAATGATAATTGGGAATCGTAGATTTTCGTCAAATCGATGACCGCGGGCTGCGACAATTTCTGAATCGGCAGTAGCGGCAATAGCAGAATTACGAGCAAGGGAGTTTTCCTTACTGTTAATCTTCTGTGACCAGTCCTTGGCAACCATAGGGCCGTGAGCTCGACGACCACCTCGTGTGTGAGGGTTTTGAGCACCGGTACGCTGACCAGTCTTACGCATAATTCGAGATACACCTCGACCCTTACCCCACCATTCAACTGAATGTTTCATTCCAGGTTGGGGGGCTCGCTTACCATCGTGTTCTCGATGACCATATGCCTGGCGGCGGTTGGCGCGAGATGCAAGAACTGCTCGGCGGATTAGATCCTCTCTAACCTCTGAATCGAATACATCAGGAAGGGTAACTGCCTTACCATCTTTGATGGCTACAGTGTAGTACTCGGCGAGAAGACCTGCGTCCATCTCTTCTTGTTCTACTGTGTTGACCAAATTGTAGGACTTTGTCTTCATTTAATCACACTCCCTGCTTACTCGAGGTACTGACGTAGGTCAACTGAACCTCATGAGTACTAGACTTAGGGCGAACCGCGTCTCTGAAGCGCAGAAGGCGCTTGGCTGGACCCGGTAGGCTACCTTGGATAATCATGTAAGGATTGGAGACTTCACCATAGTGAAGGAAGCCTCCTGCTGGAGTTACATCTGACTCCTCTGAATTTGATATACGAAGGACACGCTTGTTGAGTTCTGTTCGCTGGTGGTATCCCATTTGACCTGCTTGACGAATAGTCTTCCTGACATAGCCTGTTCCGAAGTCACCCATGTTTCCTATTTGTCGGCGACGCTTGCTGTTTTTGTGAGATAGCAACTTGACACCGAATCGCTTGATAACACCTTGCCAGCCCTTGCCCTTAGTAATTCCAACAACGTCAATTTCCTGACCAGATTGGTAGACGTCGTCTACACCAATATCTCCGCCAAGGCGTTCCTTTGCCCATTCTAGTTTAGCAGAATTATCGCCACCGACAAGTCCTACTTCCATGATCTCAGGAGTCTTGGAAGGAACGCTCTTTACGAGAGTTGGTTGAGTGGAGACGATTAGACGTACTTCACAAAGATTGGAGTTAGATAATGCTTCAAATGCTTCTGAATTAACTTCGCCATCTCGGCGAGGTATTCGACCACCTCGCATAGCCGGCTTGCGACCTTCTTCAGCATCCCTCTCTCCACGAGTTTGGTTAGCGAAGCGAGGCATTAGACCATCAGGAGAAGCTGTAGTTTCTGCCCAGACTTCTCCTACAGTTTGCATACCGTAAGGAGTCATGTGATAACCACGTACAGCCAAGACCTTCATTGGAGGGACTTCAACAACAGTAGCAGCCTTTCTGACTTCCTGGCCGGCTGAAGTGGAGTATGGATTAGTATCAACCATGAGGACATGAGTCATTCCGGCTTTCCATCCAGCAAAACCCTGAACTCTGATTTCAGAAGATTCAGTCTCGGGCCACGATGTAATTCTTCCATACGGTCGTACAGCCCTCTTTCGAGGGCTAAAGCCCATGCTACCTCGGCGGGGGTTGTGTCGATCGGCCATTTGCTTGTCCTCCAGTAATTTACCGGTTAGTTTGCCGCCAAAGCGGATTCGAACCGGGCCCTACACGTTAGGGAGGAACCGTGACACCGAACGCCTGTTCCCGATTGGGTTCAGTGTTCTGGGTTGTTTAACAGAGCCCTATGGTGTCTGGTACCTCACGTAGTGAGCGAGGCTTGCGACCTCCATACCCTATATGAACGAATCGGGCAAGGTGGATTTGCACCCCTATGGGGTGTAACTGAAGAGGCGGGGCAGTGCAACGATTTAGAACCCTGACTATGTACCTCAGTGTCCATGAAGGCCATTCTTCGACATGAGTACCTCGAAAATGGGCTTATTGAGGCTCGAGCGTATCAATTAGAAGCCGTCGATGAGGCTCTATCTGGCTCTTCTCTACTTGTTCTCCCAACTGCAGCGGGTAAGACTGCAGTTGCTTGGATGGCAATCGCTGAAATGCTCCGCGATTCAGAGGGCTGGGCATTGATGCTGGCACCTACTGTAGCCTTAGTGAAACAACACATGGATGACTTTGGGCGCGTTTTTGCTGGTTCTGAAATTGAACCGCTTTCAATGAGTGGCGCTGTATCTGTTGAAAAACGACAATCACTTTGGGGTTCAAGCCGTCTAATTGTCTCAACTCCGCAAGTCGTTCGCAACGATGTCAATAGAGGTGTCTTAGATCTGCGTGATTGTTGCATTCTAGTTGTTGATGAAGCACACCACACTACGGGTGAAAGAGGAGAGGCGCAAGTCGCAGACCTATACTTGAGTTTGGCTAGCAAGCCACTCATTCTAGGAATGACCGCTAGCCCTGGTTCTAGCTTTGACAAAGTAGATGAAATTTGTAAACGATTAGCAGTTGAGAGAATTCATATTCGTTCATCTACAGAACCAATGTTATCTGAACATCTAGCCTCTCTAGATATTGAAGAATTGAGAGTTAGAGTACCTATCGAAATCCGTGAATTGGCCGAGCCGTTTGTACGATGGCAGGAAGGTATAGTCGACAGAGAAAGAAGACTTGGTAGATATGTAATGAGTGGACCGGTTACTCATTCAGGATTGGCTAATGCCATGGATAGAGCGAATATGGCAATAAATCGAGGTGAAGCAAGTGCATACTCTTCAATGAGTCAGATAGCTCTTGCAATGAGTCTACATCACCTAATCAACCACCTGCTATGTCAAGGAATTGCGGCGGCTAAAGAATTTCTTGATCGTAAGGAAATAGGAGATGGATCAGGGAAAAAGAATACTCGCAATCTACTCAGAGACCCACGAATACAAAGTCTAAGAAAGAGCCTAGATGAAATGTCCGAAGTACATACAAAAGTTAGTGCAGTACGCCGTTTAGTGCGTGAAAGATTGCGTCGAAATTCAGAATCCCGCATCATTGTTTTCGCTACTTATCGTGATACAGTAGGGGCTCTAGAAAAAGTCCTTGATGGGCTAAAGGGAGTGAACCCAATCCAATTCATAGGACAGAGTAAAAGAGGTTCGGCCAAAGGTCTAACTCCAAAGCAACAAGTTGAGAGAATTGAGAAATTCCGTAATGGAGAAGGAAATGTCCTAATTGCTACAAGCGTAGGTGAGGAAGGACTAGACATTCCTGCTGCTGACTTAGTTATCTTCTACGAACCAGTCTCAAGTGAAATCCGCAATATCCAGCGTAGAGGACGAACCGGTCGACACCGGGATGGAGATGTTGTAGTTTTAATCGCAGAAGACACTAGAGACGAAGGAGCACGTGCCGCAGCTCTCAGAAGAGAGGAATATATGCATAGGTCGGTTTCGAAAGTTCGCCGGAAGTTGACTCGAAGAACCCATCACGATCTATCCAATTTGGATGCATTTGTTGTAGAAAGAGAAGGGGGCGTTTGTTCTGCGGTTGAATTTGTCAAAGAAATTCGAGAAATACACCGGCCTGAACTAGCAGCTGAAGAAATTGTAGAAGAAAAAACAGAGGCAGGAGTAATCCCAAAATTACCACCTTCTACATTCAGACCTAGGGGGCAGACTGGGCTCGAACTTTTCGCGGACTCGAAAAGGACAGCGGAATCAAAAGATTTTGAAGAACCCGAAATCGAAACGAAAACCAATGTTTCTGAGTCACCGCTTTCAATTACACAGAATTTAACTGAACTAGATGAATCCACACTTCCTGATGTCCCAGGGGCAACAATTACTGCTGATGATAGAGAACTAAACAGCGCAGTAGTGGCCCGATTAAAGGCGATGGGGGCAGATGTGAAAATAGACCGTTTACTTACTGGTGATTTCCGTATCGGTGAAAGAATTCTAGTCGAGCGGAAGACTGTACGTGACTTTGTGGATTCATTGGTTGATGGTAGACTCCTTGAGCAGGCTTCAAGAATTGTTGGAGCGGCACCTCGTTCTCTAATTCTTATCGAAGGAGAGGGGTTGTTCAGATCTACAAGGGTTCACCCTCACGCATTAATGGGTGCTCTAACAACTCTATCTCTTGACTTCGGCATTCCAGTTGTAACAACAAAGGATGGTACTGAAACTGCTAGATTCCTCGTCGTGGCCTCAAGAAGAGAAGAATCTATGTTGGATGGATTAAGTTCGAATGCTCGCGAACGTTTGGAATCAGGTAGACCTGAATTGTGGACAGACCCAGTTATGCAAGCAGCTGCTGGAGCTAAGGAATTACAAGACAGAGGGAGTGAAAGAGTCGCTGCAAGGGACCTTCTAATTTCCATACCAAGTGTTGATGAAAATCTTGCAACACATCTTCTTGATAGATT
>DUIL01000061.1 GCA_013330385.1 Candidatus Thalassarchaeaceae archaeon | reverse complement strand
GGTTAGATGATTTGACAAAACGGAGCGCCTTTGAATAAGGGGAACCAATCACAGGATACTGTCGAGATGGGCGAAGAAGGCAATGTGCAAACCGATGAATCGGAAGATTTGGCTGAAGCCATGCTCACAGCCGCCCGTTCAGTTGTCCGAACTTGCATGCAGATACGCTCTGTTGAAGCAGTTCTCGTGATTACAGACCCCGATTACTCAGAAATTGGTAGGGCTCTCTACGAAGCCGCTGCCGAAGTCACGGATCGCATACTAATGATGATGATGCCACCAAGTCTGAAAGAGGGGAATGAACCCCCTACCCAAGTAGCCGATTTAATGCGCAGACAAGATGTAATTCTAATCGCCACTCAGCACTCACTAACACACTCACGAGCAAGGGCTATTGCTTCACGAGAAGGTGCTCGTATTGCATCCATGCCTGGAATAGATGCAGAAACTTTCGCTTATGGGGGAATGACTGCAGATTACAACGCCCTACAAAAGGAAATTTCTGGATTTAATCGTTTACTTCGACGTAGACGTGAAGTGAGAATTACAAATGATGCAGGTACAGACCTGACATTTTTAACAGGAGGGAGATGGGTTTTGGAAGATAATGGGATTTGTAACCGTCCAAGTGCAATTACAAACCTGCCCGCTGGAAAAATATTCGTTCTACCTAAGGAAGGAAGTGCTCATGGCCGTATAGTAATTGATGGCTCATTAGAAGGTGACCTAATGGAAGAACCAATCTCAATTCTTATTGAAGATGGTTTGATTGTTGATGTTACAGGCGGTGAAATGGCAGAACGAATGAATCGGAAACTCGAAATCGCTAGGACTGGACTTCGCCCCTCAAAGGCCGCTATGGTTGGAACCTTCGCTGAATTCGGTTTTGGTATGAATCCGAGAGCAAAACTTTCTGGAAATAAGCTTGAGGATTTAGTCCATCGAGGTGGAGCATATTTTGGATTCGGGAACAACATGGCGCTTGGAGGTTCTGCGGCTGTTCCAATAAATATCCGAGGAGTAATCAGAAAGCCTACTGTTGTCCTTGAAGATGTTGAATTAATGATAGATGGAAAGGTCAACATGAAGGTGAAATAATGAGAGCAGTTCTATGGTGCAATGGGGATGTACCTGAGCCTTCATTAGTCAAAATATTACAAGAAAATGCGACTTTATTTGGAGTAGATGGAGGCGCACGGAAGGCAGAAGATGCCGGATTCGACGTTACGGAAGTACTAGGGGATTTAGACTCAGTAAAGCCTGATAATTGGAAAGGTCGTTCCACCTTACTATCTGATGAGTCATCAAGTGATTTAGCAAAATCAATATGCCATCTTAATGCACAGGGTTACAACGAAATAGATGTTGTCGGAATAGATGGAGGTTGTCCAGACCACATACTAGGGATCTGGGCAGTACTAACTGAAGTTCCAGATAATATGGTAATCAGAATGCATCATACACAAGGTATGACAATTCGATTTCATCCTATTGAGAAAGAATTACAAATCATCATACCTGAGGGAACAGAATTCTCAGTATTTGCATTAGAAAAATGTAATTCAGTTACAATTCAGGGGTCTAAGTGGGAACTAGATGAGGAGCCATTATCATTCTCAACTAGAGGCTTACACAACCAGTCTCTTGGTGAATTGATTCGCATATCGGCCGATGGTATACTTGCCATCATCCTTCATGGATGAATCAATTCTTGGGTGCTTTATTTGGGTTCAAAGAAAGAAGCATTGCAATAGGTCGAGTGCGAGGGTCACTCTCCAATACTAATTTCATAATTACTGCTAGAGGTACCCCGAGAATCATTCCCATAATACCCCATGCCCATCCCCAAAATGCAACTAAAATCAGAAGAACTATTGGAGACATGTCCAGTCTCTGGCCGGCAAGCTGAGGTTCAATGAATTGGCCCCATACCAATTGATTGCCGAATAAGACTGCGAGGATGAAGAAAGCAGTAGTTGGCTCATGAATAATGAATGAGATAATTACAGGAGGAATGAAGGAAAGAGGAGCTCCCACATATGGTACGAAGTCTAGAAGGAATGTGATTGAGGCCCACATAAACCAACCTGGAATATCCTGCCATGCAAGTAGAACTGCAACGATTATTGCTTGACCAAATGCCACCGTTGCTTTTGTAATGACATAGGTATTGATTCCCTCTCCTGCATTTTCTGAAATATTTGAGAATCTGTCCATTTCATCTGGGTAAGCCGCCTTCAACCGAGATGGTAATGTCTCCGCCTCTACAATTATGAATATTAAGAAAATAAATGTTGTAATTGCGCTGCCTGTGAATCCTGCGATATCACCGACGAAACCTGTAGCGATTTCATTAATCCGATTCACAGAGATTAGATCAGTGAGTGCACTACTATCAAAACTATATCCATAAATACTCAAACCAGAAAACCAGGCGACCTTGTCAGTAAATTTTGAAGAAAGAGAATCTGCCTCATTACTGAAATCTGTTAGCGAATCATATAGTACATTTCCACCGATTAGAATTATTGCAACTACTAATAACACAAGAATAGCATAAGCAAGTAGAGGATGGCCGAATCGATCCTCAAGATATTGTGCAGGAGGCCGAATCAAGAAAAAGAGTAGAGTGGCCACAACAAGCGGTTGGATGATTGCCTTGAGATGGATGATTGCTAGAATACTGATGAAGAGGAGTACCGCAATATTAGTCAATGTACTGAGTTCGACACCCTGAAATCGTTTACCTGAAGCCATAGTACTCAGACTCCGGACAGGGAGGCAAGCCATCAACTTCTCGCAAGCATTAATCTCAAACTAATGAATAATAAATAGAAGAATATTCTTCCGCATTTCCCTTGTAAGTGAAATTAGAAAGGACTCTTTCTCGACCCTTTTCTCCACGTTTTTGCATCTCATCCTTATCTGCAAGAAGAGTCAATATGGCACTAGACATTGAGTCAATATCGCCCATTGTAAAAAGAGTGCCCACAGTCTCATCGACCATTTCGGGCAAAGGACCGTGATCCACAGTAGCTACTGGAGTTCCAGAAGCCATAGCCTCTAACGGAATTAGCCCTTGACCTTCGTAGTAGGATGGGTAAACCACCAAATCCGCTCTACGGAACTCCTCAGCCAGTTTCTCAAAAGACATCCCTGAGTCGATTATTACTGAATTTGAGATTCCTAGTTTCTTGGCCTGCTTTTCCAGTTTCTTTCTTAATTTACCTCGGCCAACAATTAGCAGTTCTGTGTCATTATTCCTTGACTTGACCTCAGCAAAAGCACGTAGCAAGGAACCATATCCCTTACGTGCAGCCAATCGACCAACTGCCAGTAATTTTTGGGTTGTAGTTTCACTAGGTGATTCATCAGGATGGAACATATCTGTATCAACACCCCAATGAATGACTTCACAATGCCATTCAGAAGGAGGTGAATACCTATCTTGGAAATCTAATTTGGTTGCTTGAGAGTTGGCTACGCAGATATTTGAGCCTGAAAGTGCTGCTCTTTCGTACTTGGCATAATGTCCAGCACTGATGAGAATCGCCATATCATTAGGATTCAGCCACACTGCTGCTTCCTTCTGTTTAGCAGCAATGCGGAGACCATCACGTTCCCCTAGCCATGTCCCATGCAATGAGGATACTATTGGTGCGATATTGGTTCGGCAATCAATAAACTGTTTTTCTGTCCATGAAATCATTGGACAGTGTAAGTGAACTACATCGACTGGATTACTCGCATTAAGTTGATGGAGATCTGCGAGAGCATATTTGCCATACGATTTGGTAAAAGCCATGGGTGCGTAGAGCCAAGATACTTCTCTAACAGTTATTCCAGCCCTCTCGGGTGCATCTCCAGCCCCGCTTCGGGTGATGATTGTTATTTTGTGTCCAAGTTCAACTAAAGCTGCTGATAGATGGTATACTGTCGAGCCCATACCACCCCATCTTGGTGGATACTCTGCCGACAACATAGCAATGTGCAGACCCATCTCACTCAACCTTCGCTGAGTGGATTCTCATTTCAAACGAATGGATAGAGGTCTGTGATGCGGGCGAATATATCACGGCCCGTAGGTTAGCATGATTCATAGCGGAAAGTCAGGTCCCCTGAATCGATTCTGATGTCTGAGACCCTCCCTGTGCATGTGACAGTGGTTATTCCAACACGAAATGAAGAGGCGGCTATCGTTGACACTATTCGCTCGATTCCAAATGACGGATGGTGTGAAAAATTAGATTTCTTAATTGTAGATGGTAATTCTACAGACCGAACTTGCGAATTAGCAGAGCAAGAAGGTGCAACTGTTTACAATGAACCTCGAAAGGGTTACGGTAGGGCTTACAAAACTGGCTTTGCTATGGCTCCCGGAGATATTATCGTAACAATGGATGCTGATTGCACTTACCCTGGAGAAGAAGTTCCTAACCTTGTGAATAAATTACTTGATGAGGATTTAATGTGGATTACCTGCGATAGATTACGCCGTGCCGAAGAGGGGGCAATGCCGGGAATTCACGGCTTCGGGAACTGGGTTCTGAGCACAACTGCAAGCCTGCTTTATTGGTACGGAATTCATGACTCGCAAAGTGGTATGTGGGTATTCCGTAAGTCGATATTTGAGGATGTACGCGTACGCCCAAAGCACGACGGTATGCCACTCTCACAGGAATTCAAAATCAGAGCTCGCAGATACCTCGGCAAGAAGAAGACCGCTGAGGTAAGTGTCCCCTACCGCCCGAGAGTTGGCGAAGCGGAGATCAACACTTGGGGAGATGGCCTCCTGAACCTCAGGTTCCTTTTCACTCACAGACTGGGACTCACTAGGCAAGTAACACCTTGGGGCCCTGAGTGAGAATTAATTCTCACTGTTCGTATGAGTCCCAACCACCTGTCAATATATTGTGCTTGAGTAGGCTTCCATCGGGATTCTGGACCCATACGGTGCCTTCAGCGTCTCTCCAGACCATTTGTCCGTGCTCATTCAATTGTGCATCTGAAGGTGCTTCGATTCGAGGAGCAGGGGGTGGGGTTGACTGAAGAATATCTCCAAGGTCGAAATCACTCACCTCAGACGATTGGGATTCATCCGCCTCATTCCCTTCAATGGAGGTTTCAGCAGGTTGAATATCG
>DUIL01000042.1 GCA_013330385.1 Candidatus Thalassarchaeaceae archaeon | reverse complement strand
TCCTGCTTTCTTGCTTACCATTCTTACACCTCACACTATTTGTTTCGCTGTTGCAGCGATTCTGGGCCATCTCTCAGCCGCTTCACGGCTTACTGGACCCTTGATATCTGAACCCTTGACTTCACCACGTTCGTTGGTGATGACGCAAGCATTGTCCTCAAATTGGACCCATGTTCCATCGACTCTGCGGAATGGGCGTCTTTGACGTACAATTACTGCGTTGAAAATTTGACGACGAGTCTCGGGGGTACCTCTACGTACAGTTACACGAATCATATCTCCTACACCACCTGCAGGATATCTACGAGCAACACCACCCTTCTTCAGGACAGTAATTAGTTGAACGACCTTTGCACCGGTGTTGTCCACACAGTCCATCCTAGCCATACTTGGAAGACCTGCAGTCGATTTGCCTGCAATTCCTCTCATTCAACGTCCCCCTTCTCAATAACACAGAACTTTACGGTCTTAGAAAGTGGTCTGCATTCCATAATTCGAACTCTGTCGCCACTAGTTACCTCTCCTATACAGGATGGTAGATGTGCTGCATATCGGCGAGTACGCTTCTCATATCGCTCATACTTCTTCATGTAGCGAGAAACTTCTCTCTCAACGATAATTGAATTAGTCATACCTACTGAGGACACTGTTCCTTCGATAATCTGGCCACGTACCCTTAAGTCTCCATAGAATGGGCAATTCTGGTCTCCATCCCAATCACCAGTTGGTGTGTGGACATCTACTCCAATATCTTTCATTTCAGTTCCTCCTATATCTTCGGTTGATTCGATCCTCGGGTCGTTGTGTGACGGATGCTCCATCAATAACAACCTCCTGTGAATCTATGGTGAATGTGATTACGTCTTTTGGTAGAGTGACAATTCCTGACAAAGTACGGACTCGCAGAGTTCTGCGAGTTTCCTCTACAATCATTCCAGATACTCCTACTAGTGTAGGGTCTGCACTCTCGATTACGTTGATGTTGCGAGCAAGCCATGGTGTGTGATAGATACTCATTCAGCGCACCTCCACTTGGTATCCATTCTGCTCTAGAACTTTAGCGACACGCTTCTTGTGTTCGCCTTGGAGTTCGATAACGCGGCCTTTGACGGTGCCACCGCTGGCGCAAGCACCTTTCAGGAGCTTGGCGAGTTTGCCTATGTCAATTGCAGAATCATCGATTCCCTCAACAATAGTAACCATCTTTCCATACCTCCTTCTTACAGTTGAAATAATTGCTTTCTGTTGTTCCTTTGCTATTTCCTGGCATATGCACAATTCATCGGGTAGACCACACAGATTGCAAATGCCAGCCATTCCAGTCTACTCCTTTGTCTCCTGAGACATCTTTGTTAGAAGTCGTGCAATACTTCGGCGAGTCTGTTTGTACGCACCAGCATCGGAGGAAGAACCTCCGAGAGCCTGTTGTGCGCGAAGTTGCAAAAGCTCTTCCTTCAGTTCAAGAAGTCGGCGCTCCTTTTGCTCAGGGTTCATCTGATCGATGTCTCGAGACTTAATGTGGGTCATTCACTACCCTCCTCTGCTTCTTCTTCAATATCTACGGATTCGGTGACTTCTTCAGCATCATCACTAGTGTCAGTGGCGACATCTGATTCTTCTGCAGCAGCCTCGATTTCAGCAATCTTTTCGACTACGTTGTCGGCGACTTCTTCAGCATCTGCCTGAGCGACTTCATCGACTACAGGAGCCTCAGGTTCCTCATCTGGGATTTCTAGCATTGAGACTTCTTCGATTGGGCCAAGTCCGGACTCCGCACGATCTTGAATGCTAATCTCGTGTGGCAACCTTACACCAGGGCGCATGATTCTAACAGTACAACCAATAGTTCCAAGCTTCTTGACCGCAGTTGAAAATCCTTCATCCATGAATTCTAGAGCTGTTTCACCACAGAACTTGATGTGCCCCTTCTGGAATTTCTGAACCCGATGACGGGCACCAGAAATCTTTCCACTGAGGATAATCAGACAGCCTCGGGCGCCTGCATCCATGATATTCTGTGAAGTGCTGTGTCCTGCTCGACGGAAGAACCAACCACGCTCAAGTGAAGAAGCAAGTCGGCTGGCCATAACTTGAGCATTAAGACGAGGTTCCTCGATTTCATTGACTTCCAAACGAGGTTTATCAAGATTGAAATCCTCTTGTAATCTGCGCTGAAGTTCATGAATTACCTTCCCACGTCGGCCAATTACTCGGCCAACTTGTTCAGCCTGAAGAGTTACTTTTGTCCCTTCTGGAGTTCGGTTAAACTCAAGTCCACCAAAGCCAGCACGCTCAGTCTCTCTTAGGAGATACTCGCGAACTAGTTGGCGCTCAATGTTACGGTTAACGATGTTACGAACAGTATTTGTTTTACTCATCATAATCACCTCAGAACTCGTCCTCTTCCTCTTCTTCGCCGAAGTGCTCAAGGAATATCTCAAGATTCACTTGATAGTGATTCTTTGGCGTTGCACGGCCCTGCGCACGAGGCTTCCAGCCTGAATGGACCTGGCCTCGGTGAGCTGCACAGTGAGTTATTACCATGTCTTCAGCATCGATTGTATCGTAGCGTTGGCGAGCATTTTCCATAGCGCTGTTAATGAGTTTGATGAAAACCATGGAAGCCTTGTTAGGGTATTTCCCAGGACCCATCTTACCCTTTCTGTGTCCGGCCATGGTGTTTCCACCCTTGCCCTTACGAGAACGTCGAGTGTATGGGATTGCTTTCTTTTGTTCAATTACCTTCTCAAGGTACTCAATAGCGTCGACACAATTCATTCCACGTAGGAATTTAGCGATTTGATAGCAATGCTTGTGATGTACGTCAACATTTACTGCACGTGCTGTTGAAAGGTATGAACCCTCAAGCAATTGTGTGTATCCAGATTGTGGTTTTCCTGATATTCTACTCATCTTTCTCACCTCACTTTAGCGCCACGTGCTTACTCGATCGAGTAGCACCCACACCAGGTCCGGTGTGCGTAACTGACCGACGAGTGGGAGCAAACTCTCCCAATGCATGTCCAATCATTTCAGGAATAATTTCTATTTTGATAAAGTCACGACCATTGTGTACACCTACAGTAGTACCAACCATTTCGGGAAGTATGTACATGCCACGGCAATGAGTTTTGACGACCTTGGAACCACCATTACTTCGTACCTTCTCAAGGAAGTGCTCGCACTCCTCGGAAAGTCCACGTGACAAAGATCTCTTTGCACGAGAGGGCATAAGTGTGGCAATGCATGGTGCCTCAGGTTGATCCTCTGGAGGATACAAAGGTAGAGCACTGAGCTCATCCATTGTCATACCACGCCATAAGAATTCTTTCTTACGACGCTCTG
>DUIL01000163.1 GCA_013330385.1 Candidatus Thalassarchaeaceae archaeon | reverse complement strand
AAATTCTGTATGCCAACCATGTGTGATTGTTTTCCATTCCCTCTGCGGATAAAACTGGAGGCACCGTAAATCGGACTATTGTAAACAGACACAGTAGAGGTATCTTCCTCTCCGGCAGCAAGAAGACTGCCTGCAAGAGCTCTACAGACAATATCACCCCGCCTTTTCACCATTCGCTTCGATAGCCAACGCCTATCATGGCGCTTCTGAGACACATAGTCTACATCTCGCAACGTCATTGCTACCATGTCTCGTCTAGGTTTTCCTAATTCACAACGGAATTCAGGCAGAAAACTCTCAGGATCTTCGAGAAGAGTTTCTAGATTATTATCCAAACGCTGTTGGATTTCTTTCGACGCTTTCTTGATACCACGAACCCGAACCTTGCGTTTTCGATTCTTATCACCGGGAAAACTGACCTCGGCTGGTCCACGTGCCATGCATCTCGCTCCTTGTAGTACGCTTGAGGATTAGCCCCGCCTGCGCTCATAGGCTTCTCTTTCCATTCCTGTGAATTCGGCCGGAAGAATCAGACAATGAATCCGACCTCCTTCAATTGTGGCAATATCTCCTAAATCCCCTGAAACTACTCGCTGTTCATGAGTACCTAGGTCACTTAGTAAAATTCCATTCCACTTAGCAAGCGGTGTAGTCATACTTTCACGCACACTTCCTTCGGCATCTACCAATTTTTCAAACATTTTTTGCAACAAATCTACAGCCTGAGAAGGATTCATTGGTTGAGGAGTATCAACACCCATCCCTGTTGGGTCTAAATCTAACAAAACCAAAGTGTGCAAGTTGTTGGTATAATTTGCATCAATCAATTCAAGTGGCGAAGTAGGAAGGTAATCTCCGTAAGCAAAAGGTAGGGTTACCTGTCTGCCAAAACGGTATGATTGCATACCCGAAACAGAAACGGCTAGAGAAGTTGCGGAAATACCAGGTATAATTGAATAATCGATGCCTTGCTCGGCACAATGGCTTTCTAAATCGATGTGTGTTGTAGCTTGCATAGGGTCTCCTACGACCAATAATGCCACAGAACTTTCTTTTGCCATTGCAAGGATTTTTTCTGGCTCTTCAACCATAGGTCGCATGGCCCTTTCCCACGGGCCAACCACACTTTCCAATCGCTGTTCTTGGTCATCTGGAAGAGTTGCCGTATATCCTTCTAAGAACCGATATTCACAGGCTCTAGCATGCTCTATTGCATCAGCAGTCATCAACCCCAAATCACCCGGGCCAAGCCCAATCAACCAGAGCCCTGCGGGCAGCGCGCCATCCGTCATGGTGAAGCAGGGGGTGCGTCTGCCCATCATCAACGTGATGCGCCACCTGAGAGTCCCAAATCAAGAGGTCGAGGCAGTTCTCGGCCATATTCGCACTAGAGAATGGGGTGCTGTGAGCATGCGAGTATTCTCTACTACCGATGGACGCGCACGTCTAATCCCATTAGGCTCTAATGCACCAGAAGAACTTCCTGAAGTTTTCTCAATTTATCCTGTAGAAATGCATGAAGGGGTTCCTGAAGAAAAAACAGAGACAAATTGGTTAACTTTGCTTGCAAAAGAAATAGATCAACTCACAATTGATTCCTTGGGCGATTCATTACCCTCTAATCACGAATTTATTGGAGATATGATGATTGTTCGCTTAGATGACAACGTCGTGCCTTACGCTGACGCTATTGCACGCGCAAAGTTGGGTACGCACCCACACGTTCGACTGATTCTCAATGACGACGGCGTTCAAGGCGAATTCCGAATAAGACAACTACGGCCTATTGGCGCACGATTAGGTGGAAGCGTTCTAGCGGGCGCAACCCTTGAGTTTGCACCACCAGAGATACTCTCAACTAGCGTTGCGGTGAAGGAAAGTGGCCGAGTTATCCGATGTGACCCTACTAGGGCCTACTTTTCGACCAAGTTGCAAACAGAGCGTCTTGAAACATTAGCACTGGCCAAAGAGTTGCGCGAGGAATTAGGTCGACCACTTCGAATTGCAGACCCATTTTGTGGAGTAGGTCCGGCAATAGCACCCTTGTTGGCTGAATCAGACCTTGTTGGAGATCTTCTCGCGGCTGATTTGAATCCAGATGCAGTAGGACTACTCTTTGAAAATTTGAGTAAGTGGGAGAGACGAGCCTATCCGTCCGAACCAAATCCTCTTTCTCGCATTTATGAAAACAGATTAGTTGGTGTTGCTGATGCCACACTTCTTGCCGAAAACCAAGACATAACAGGGAGGTGGGATATAGTAATTGTAAATCTCCCACACAGGACCATTGAATTCCTTCCAAAAATCATACCACTACTCGACCGTTCCTCTCCTTCTTTGATTCGGGGTCGAGTAATTGTTGAAGAAAGTGAAATAGAATCGGCTAATACAACAATCGAGTCAATACTACCTCCAATCGAACCAGGGAAGCCGGCCCCCATACTCCACATTAAACGCGACTACAGTGCGACACTTCGATTATGCTCTTTTGAAGCATGGATATCGAAGGAATGAGTGGCGCCCCGACCGGGATTTGAACCCGGGTCGCAGCCTCGACAGGGCTGCATGATAGGCCACTACACCATCGGGGCCGGACCTCTGTCGAGGTTGACTCCATTTTTCAAGGTTTGAGGGGGCATTATTGAT
>DUIL01000184.1 GCA_013330385.1 Candidatus Thalassarchaeaceae archaeon | reverse complement strand
GCCCGCTAATCAGAATACTTGATTGTCGTCTTCAAGATTAGCGAGAAGGCTACTCTTCTCGGCAAATCGAGTGAGTGCTTCCATTCTTCGTCCATACATAACTACGCCAGCAACGCCAATCAAGGCAAAGGTTGCTCCCATGATTATCGCCGGAACTGAATATTGTGCAACAATTTCAAGGCCAACATCAAGGAAACCATAATTTGAACCCATATCACCAGGTACTTTCTGGAAGTTATTGTCTTCATCAGATTCAACTATCATATTGTCAGGATCTATGACGGCCACGACCTCATGTGAGCCTGCTTCAACTAAGTAAAGGAGAGTTAGAGTCGGTGGGTTTTCATCACCGCCTGGACCTTGAGGCATTATTGCTTCAACCAGCTGACGATATGCAATGTTCTCTTCGTCACATCCATGTCTCTTAATCGAAGAAATTGATTGGTCGATGCAAAGAATAACGTTGACATCGGTAGCGTGAATATTACCTACATTTCTAATTTTAACATTCACACCTATCATATCTCCAACGGATGCACGGGTTTTCGATACCTCAATATCCCCTACAAACTCAAGATCGGGGGCACGTAGGCGGAGTTCGAGAACCTGTTCATTGGAGTCACAATTTGGTGGATAATTGTCAGGAAGTCCGTCACCATTCTCATCGAGCGTACAGGAATCATCCCAAATTGGTGTCTCATCAAAGTCTCCTCCCATTTCAGCAGAACCTGAAGATGATAGAACCTTGATTCCTACCTCACGATCACTCAAAGCAGCACCGGGATCAATCGTAATAATTGCAACTACCTGCAATGTAGTATAGGCAGGCATGACAGGAAGAGTTACCGTATTGGGAGATTTACCATCTGCTGTTTTGAAGCAACTATTTGGTTGTGGGTCTTCGCCGACTACAAGAGAAGTACAGCGTCGCTCAATTGGATATTCTGTATCAAACCCTTCCAGTAATGCGAAGTTTACTTGCCATCCAGAAAGTGTATTCATTCCCGGCACAGAGTCCCAGCCAGCACCGGTCTTTGTATGATTGTGGAGTGTTGGTTGGTCGGCCACATTTCCATAATTAGTCACGTTCAGTATGTAACGAACTATCCGTCCGGGTGCGGTAGTCTTGATTCTAGATTCAACTAATGGGTCAAGCTCTATTCGCATGTCATGGAATTCAATAATTTCTATCTGCAGAACTATCGTATCTTGTAAGCGAGTTCCCTCATAGGGTTCCTCACTCAAAACATCAAGACGGACTGTGTATTCTCCAGCATATGTTTCTCCGGGAACGTTGATGTAAATCGGGATTTCTTGAGATTCATCACGATCTAACTCTTCGAAGATAACTCGGGGAATATCAATGTCCCATACATCCGAATTTCCATTACTATCGACTATCGAATTGACTGTTATATCGTACCTATCTGGGCCGTTACCTTCGTTCTCAATCAATGTATCAAGTTGGAAAGATTCACCAGGGTGTAACTGAAGAATATTCTGAGGGACAGTGGCCTCAATATCATAAACTTGGATTACATTTGTAGCCAATACGACAGAATCGCGAACTCGTGGTGCTCCTTCGAGGTGAGCTCTTACAGTAACTGAGTCGCCTAGTCCTGCTGTAGCATTGTAAGGCGCGCACATGACTGCAGTGACCTTGTATGGTGTCTCAATTGGAGACCAATATCTCGGAGCGTCATCAGGAGGTCCGTTTCCACCTGGGGCACTAGTGAAATCAAGGTCGACTGTCCAGTGATCATACCTCCAAGTAGATTCGGAAATTTCAGGAGGTCTTTCTTCTGGTCCACCGGGTGTGGTGAAAATTAGGTGCCCGGGTGTGAAATGTTTGGTCACATCGATATCAAACTCAGCACAGTCTCCAGGTAAGACATGTTGAGTTGTATCACCAAGATTGAACACAATGTTGCCGGATGTACGTATGGATACGTTGACCCATAACTCAAGAACGTCAAAAGTTCCTCTATCTATTGATAATACTGGTTCACCAGTAGACCAACCCTTGAGGTATATCACAAACGTCCCTGGTTCCTGAGATGTTGGTACACTAACTTGGAGATTTCGAGTTACAGATTGCCCGGGGTCTAATGTAAGAGAAGTCGGGAATGATATACCCCAACCAAACGGCAACGCCCATTCATTTTGTCCTTCCAAAGTAGATGGATCGTAGAAAGCAAAGGTGTCGTATACGTTACCTGTATTGGTCACTGTGATTGAGAATATGGCTGATTGACCTTGTTCTACATCAACTTGGAAATGAGATGTATCTAGATTAATTCCATGAACTACATCCATCAAAGTAAGAGTTAGTAAATCATCCCGGATAGCTGGGTCTTTATGTGAAAGAGCTGAAATTGTGATTGCTGCTAATTCGTCTTCATTCGCCTGATAAATAGTAGGCGCCCTAACTCGCATGTAAACAGAAACTAAGTCCCCTCCTCGTAGGAAAACCGGAGTGGAGTCGAAAATCGGAGTATGGTTGGTAGAGAAGAAGAGGGTTGCGCTCCAATTGTTAGGTACACCGGCCATTGTTACAGTAAACGAATCGGCAACCAATTCCGCAGGACCTGGTGTTGGATTCGATATTGTCAGATTGTAAGTTGTTTGCTGGCCTGGCTCTATTGTATGATAGAAGGTCTCAGTTTCTGTGAAAGCAACCTCAACCAGTCCAGTCAGTACGTGTACATAACAAATAGTGTACTGGCCTTGGTTGTTATTTTCATTACACTTGTTTGTATCTGACCAAGCAAGATGCACTCCACTACCGAGGTCATTGGCAAATGCTGGAGGTTGGCCGAGCTCAGGAGCGAATGGAGAGTTGGGGCCTAATTTATTCGAGGCCCATTCACTAACTTCATGAACTTCCCATTCATCAATTACTCCCTGTGCGAGGGAATTCATTGGGAAACCTTCAGGATAGTCATCATTGGTATTGTTCAGACGAACATACATGATTGTCTCGCCTTGTGTTTCATTCATATTGTCAAGCCAAGTAATGTGGACGTTGTCAAAAGAGTCGGTGAGTATTTCTGGCATGTGAGAATTCGCACCAAATGGTCTGTCTTCATCGACATTGTCAAAACCTTCAACATTAGAAATGACGGAATCGGTAATCTGTTTGATACCATAAGATGGGAGTCCATCAGGGGCTCCGTCCCAAGCGGCAGTACCACGAAGCCTCAATTTCACGTAGTATATTTCGTAGTTGACAGCTATATCAAAACCATATGCTCGGCCATCCATCCACGCAATGTGAGTGTTTCCTGATGTATCAATAGCAATTGAAGGATGAAGGCTAAAAGCATCTTGAAGCGTTATTCGTGTATCATTAACAACCACAAGATGACCATACCCCTGAAGATCGGAGGAAGGTCCTATGTCCTCGGAATAACGGCCGTTCTGAACCTTAGTTCCTGAATCGCCCTTATTCCAACCCGGCCATGGGCTGTCTAAGAGTGAAAGAGGATCAAGAACTGTTATGAAAATTTCACGGGAGTTATTGGTTGCAAGATATACTAGCGCTTCAACCATTAATTGTAAGTCTGCTGCACTCTGGGAACCTGTTGGGAAACTGTACATTTGACCCTCTGCATCTGTGTTACGCGTAGTAGTGCCGGGGCAAGTTCGAGTCCCTATAGAGACAAATCCATTGGGGCACTGTGCCAAATCCTGCATATGTGAGCCTACATCCGTTGAACCGGAACCCCATCCTGCTGCGAGGAGTGGGACTGGTACAATATCTGCAATAACACAGGCATCATGTGCCTCGTTGATACTTTGTGTATCATCTGCCTGTTGTGATGGGTCGCCCCCATATGGGCCCTCGTCAGAAATTGGAATTACTATCTTCGTTGCATTTGGATTCCAGCGGTGATCTAGCATTGTAGGGGGGTTTGCTGCATTACCCATTCTACCCTGTACATCACGCCAGGATAGGCAGGCCCAAGTTGAAGCAGGGCCCCAGAATTCACTGTAATATCCTCCATCTTGAGGTAGATTAACGGCTCCTCCATTGTAGACCACTTCTGTTAACTCGCGGATTCCTCCAGATGTGTCTGATGGGGTTTGACCGAGATGTGTAGTACGAGGCCCCTGACTTCCTGAACCTCCTGTCTGATATGCTGACGCACAATTTCCACTTACAGCAGCAGCAGGCCAATTACCAGATAGAGCGTATAGAGTTTCGAATACCGTCATGTTAGCATCTTCAAGCATTGGCTTAAGTCCTTCAAAACTACCGCCACTTGCAAAAGTTCCACCATAAAACACAACACACATGTCCGCCCATTCTGTATTCATCGAACCAGATGTGTCGATAGGAACAACCATCTCCACCTTGCCTCCGCGTGTATCATCCCAAACTATCTGTACGAAATCATCTGCATCAACAGCAACATCGGGGTGGCCTTTGTGACCAATAATTGGAGTCAAAAGAGTATCATCTATTGCAACGATAGCATCCCTTGCTGGAAGATCTATTTCAAGCATTGAATAGTAAATCTGAGGTTGTTGATAGAATTTGTCAAGTTGTTCATAACTGTCTTCCCAAACTATGTGGGGGTTGTTGTTAGAATCAACATCAATCGCTGGCCAATCTCTGTTATGTTGTTCGCTGACCACTTCTTCATCATTGATGATAGACAAAACCGCGTCTAAAGCGGAGCCACCATCTTGGTCATCTTGAGAAGGATCAAGCAGAGTGTACATTATCGACCATTGGCCTGATTGGTCGGCCCAAACAATGTGCACATTATCATCCAAATCAACTACTACATCAGGGTGGTGTGCACGGTGAGTACCTGGGTCGGAAATCTGGGTCTCATCGATAAGAACATCTCCTCTCGCATTGAGCATTTTGTAGTACAAATGTTGGGTGTTACGGCTCCATACAAAGTGGATATTTCCTTGAGAATCTGCATCCATTGCAACCATTCTGTCGTTGTATGAACCTCCGTTAACAACTTGGATTGCATCGGTGAGGACTATCTCGCTTCCCTCTGCATTTTGTGATATTTCAATTGCGGCAAATGTACTCATCAGCATGATGAGTACCATTGTGATACTGTTCCTTACTTTCATCGTCTCCATAATACACCCTCCGACCATCGGCGTTACAATGTCCCATCTCGTTTGTTTTCGATACTTAACCCCGACCCTCACGCGTCACGGAAAAGGATTGTGAATTGAAGGAATAAACATTCCAATTATAATCAATAATTATCTGTGATTATGCCCACTCATCTGGGTCAAATTCGGCTCCAAAACTACCAGTTTCATCAGTGTCAATTGAGGCTGATTTCGATTCTTTGGATTGAGATTTTCGTGATTGTTTGGCTTTCTTAGCTATCCAATCATCAACAGGTCCGGGCTTACCGATTCCTTTACCATAACTAAATTTAATCTGGTGGATTAATTCCAATTTAGTTAACCAAACTCTACGCATAGTGTGCATAAACTCATTTTGAGTAAGACCGTCAAACCATATGGGGCGAGAGAGATTGAATGCTTGCAAAGGGCCTGGTGAATTATCGGCTGGTTTACCTACGTGCAACACCCAATCCAGATCTGCTCTAGTCAGTTGAAGACGCGTACTGTGAAGCCATCCCTCCCACTCAGCCGAATCTTCATTCGCATGATCTTTCATCTCATTCTGCTGACCTTCATCAACGCGAGTGATTGAATATACTAATACTAAATTGCGATTCTTTGGAATTACAACATTGAATACATGTCCTTGTTTCGTAGGCGGATACTTGACATGTAAATGTATCAAAGCTTGGGCATCTGTTACAATCTTGAATTCAAGTCGTTCACTAGCGAGCCATTCCTGAACTCTCGCCGCTGCCGCCTTGCCATCCATAGCAAGTCCATCGGGACGCCCTATTTGAGAGCGCCGAGTTGTATATTGATAGATTTGAGAAGGGAATCTAGTCTTTCTCCGTCGTCACTGCGAGATAATTTAACCCGCCTTCTAGCCGTCGAGAAATCATTCCAAAAATCATATCCGCGTAAGAAAATATAAGTTAAATCCATTATTATGAAAATACCGATTAATCCTGGTATAATATCTGATGGAGACACTGCTGTTCCTTGAAGCAATAATAGCGAGATAATCACTAATGGCGGCCAAAACAACAGAGGGGAAAACATCCCTGCAAGAAGAAAATATGTTGTCCGTGAATCAATTCCCTCGTCGCCTCGTTCGGCCATATATTTTGCAACCGATGATAGAACTATATTTGCAGGGATGGCGATTGGAGAAGTCACTATCATTAAGAGGGTTCCAAGTATGCCCCTTAGGCGATCCTTATTGCTCATTCCTCGCAATTTATTAGAAGGTGATATTGCATCGGCATAGAGATTATTTTGATGTAATATTTCTGCCGCTTCGGTGGCCTCATTGAGCAATTGTGAACCTTCTATATCACCCATGTTTACCCTAACTTCCCTAGTTCTATGCACTTCTTCTGATAATTTATGGAGGGGGGTTTCTGACTTGTTGGCCTCCATGTTTGCAATCAATTTCTGTCCCCGATATGTAGGCCAATCTGGAGTGTCTGGAGTGAGCGGGGATAGTGTGTCAAACATCTTTTGTCGAAGGTTGATTGTGTCTTCACGCGGAGGTTCGACCCATGTTCCCGAGGCGAGGAGGGTTCTGTCATCTGCAGAATACACTGAAGGAATTTCAATGGCCTCACCGAATTCCACATAGGAATCTGTACGAAACCAATAGTGGGTCTTCCAATGGAGTCCTACTGTTTGGATTACTGGCGGTGGTAGATTACGCTCCTCTGCTATCGCCGCTGCAGCAAGTGCTGCCCTAGGTGAGCCTGTTCGAAGAGCATGTAGACGAGAGGCTTGGTGGGATTTCCCTTCGGGCATAATAACGGCTGAATGCCCCGAGGCGAGACAAGAAGCAGCAGTTAACATTCCTCGTTCATTGATGTGTTTAGCGAATTCAGCATCTACTACTCCGGCTTCTATCTCGGCACGACGCAATACCGGTTGTGCTCCAAATCTACGAGACCACCAGCCAATGAAAGGGCGAGTAATCAAATCGTGGCGGCCGAGGGAAATTACTCGTTTCTTCTGAATACGCATAATCACCATCGGATCAACTAAACCATTGATGTGGGTTGCCACATAGATTACCCCGCCATCTACTGGAGGAAGGGGATCGTTCTCAGAACGACGGAATATAGCCACATTACCAAACTCAAACATGAGGTTAAGGAGGCCGCCAAAAAAACGACTTCCTGGATGTTTTCCCGAATGATTCCAAGGGACTTTTTCCAATTTTGCGCGGTTCAATCTAGTCGCACTAGCTGAAAGTTCCGGAAGGACCTCCGGTGCGTTCTCTTGGTCGGTCACGGCCTCACGAAGAGGGTGGGGGTTGAGAAGACACCGATTCTACTGTGTGGCCTCAAATATACTTTCAGCGAGTACTTTAGCGTCCTCGTGATTTATCTTTCCATATTCCCATAGAAACGAGTGGGTGGAGTCGGGGTATCGTGGAATTATGTGGATATGGACGTGGGCGACTGACATTCCCGCCTCGTGCCCATTGTTCTGAATTAGATTGTATGCTGTCGCTCCTGTTGCTTTGAGTACTGCACTACTGACAATTGGTAATGCCCTACCAAGGGCGGCTGCGGATTCTAGACTAAGTTGATCCATCGAAGGAGCTGGTTCTTTTGGTACGACCAATGTATGGCCTCTTGTTAGGGGTTGAATGTCTAAGAATGCAATAATGAGATTGTCTTCATACACTTTGTGACAGGGCAACTCACCATTGATAATTCTAGTGAAGAGTGTTGGTTCTTCACTCATTGATAACCCTCAAGATTTTGATATTTGTTCGGCCACTGAAATCATTCCTTCTAATTTCAGGGCAGTAGACAATTCTGTGTTCATGACAGATGATGAATCTGTGATTTTTATTCCGGCCGACTTCAATTCCGCAAGAGAAGATGCAGCGGTTGCCAATGAATTCTCATCACGGCTTCCATTAACACAACTAGACATTATAGATGCAAGAGTTGCTGCTGTTTGACCGACTGAATTGCCGTCAGATGAATGTAAATTCTGAATTTTGTTTTGGGATTTTATAATCTCCTTCTCTACTAAGTTAGAGCCTCCAAAGGCTGTTTCTTGCACCCAATTACCTGCATGGGTTCCAGCGGCATTGCCACTGACTAAATCATCGAGAGTCAAATTACCAGGAAGGAGTCCTTCGCCGTGCATTCCATTGTGGGCAGAACGCCCTGCAGCGTACAACCCAGTAGCCCATTTACTACCTTGCGATAGAGTTACTCGACCGTGTTCATCTACAGGAGACCCTCCTGTGGTGGCTGCTATCGTTTGTGAAATTGGCACCACCTCTCGAGACATATCTAGGCCTGTACGATTTTTGATTTGGGCGCGTGTCTGATTGAACCAAACTGAGGCGCCGGAGTCTATGGCTCTCAAGTCAAGGATGCTATCGTCGTCCCCTACCTCTGATGGATCGATGTCTTCGCCTGAGGCTTTTCTGACTCGTCCGCCTGAACCAAGAAGGTCAAGGCTGAGGTGCAAATCTGTCCCCCTAATGGTCAGAGGATGGAGGGGTTGGTTGGATAGACCAGAAAGTGTAATCCCAGCGTCTGCGGCTAAAGATGCACCTAGGCCCGCTCCATTTGAGGGGGATGTCCAAATGCCTTGGTGCCCTTCTGTTGCTAGGATTATTGCCTTGGCTTGAATTCCTCTAATTTCACCGGTATTAATATCTAAAATTGTAACACCACGGACTTGTTTCTTATCCATTACTAATGATATTGGTTGTAAATCAGAACGGCGGATTACTCCTCGCTTCATTGCCTGTTCCTCGAGAATTCTAGTGATGTTGCGTCCAGTTGAATCACCGCAACCTGTCATTCGAGGCATAGTGTGTCCATGTACTTGAGACGCATGGGGTAGGCCGCCGTCTCGGCGGCGGAAAACAAGTCCCCACCTCTCTAATTCAGCAACAACTTTGACCGCTTCTCCGCAGGTTCTTGATGCTGCTACTTTGTCTGTTGAATCGCCACCTGCAGCAATTGTATCGTCTCGGTGAGAACTTGAGCTTACTTCGTCTATTGAAGCGGCTAGACCTGAAAGATCGTTGGTGGATGAATTCGAACCAATTCCTGAGGAGGAAATCATGAGTGGGGTCGCTCCTGCATCGGCTGCAGCGATGGCCGCTCGCAAGGCCGCTGGGCCCGCACCAATGATTACCAAGTTCCAAGACTCCATGATTCTCAACCCCGGCGAATAGAGAGGTAAACATGAACATGACGCTCGGGACTTTGTCCCGAATAAAGGGTCAATCCGCTAGGGCTAGAGCGATTCGCCTAACCTCAGATGCTGCATCAGACATCCTGTGCCCCATACTTTCTGCTTGAACCCCCGAAGTCAAAATGGTACTAACAACAATTGATTCTACCGTCTCTCCTTCTTCGTTACGAAGAGTCACCTGCACAGGATGAGGTCCCGACTCCGAATCTGGCCAAGCGAGACCTATCCACAATACAATAGAGTCCGCTAAGAGGCCGCCTAATGGCTCAACTAAACCACCTCTACCCTCTACGAAAGAAACTGAGGTGTTGGGCTGTAGTGAAGCCTTGGCGGGTATCCTAATTGTCTGCACTTCGGGTTCTCCTTCGGCTGCGAGAATATCGACTTCGATTGTTTGATTGGTTCCAGTATGGTTGTGTATCATTACGAATAAATCTCCTTGCCCCTGCCCACACCTAGGTGGTAAATCAATATCTAATCTCCATGGCTCTTCGGTTAGTGTAGAATCTCCATGAATAAGTGCATCTTGAAGTCTGTCTGCGAGACGAAATAGGCCAGGTTGCCATGCCCGTGTATGGCCGAGAAGACGTTTCAGAGTTATGAGATTAAATTTAGAACTTTCAGAAATTAAACCATCAATTGCAGATACTTTGAATACTCGTCTAGTCTCACTCAACAAACCATTCTCATCGAGCAACCCTATGTGATTCAAATGCATAGCTTGGAGGAGGTGTTCAACTGCTGAATCGGGAGTTTGATCAGAACGAACATCTTGATCTAAACTTGCCATCCAAGCATCCCACATACCTGCCGTTTCTGGATCTAAATGGGCAACTAAGAGGTCTGTTAATACTCTATCAAGTGAGCTATCATGAAGTGTTGGAGCATGTAATGAAAGAAGAGGGAATGTATTGGAACGCATAGGAGTGGATTCACCTAATTCTATGTTGTTCAGTATAATGACTGCATCAAGGACGAGAGTGAAACCTAGGAGGATGGAGGAGAGTGTTGGTCCTGCATCAAGATTCCAAAGGGATGTCAGAGTAATGGTGGCGATTGTTGCTGCAAACAATCGAACACGTTCCCTAATTCTTCTCTCATCGAGTGTATTGAGGATTCGTTCCACACCAGGATAAGCGTTCATGGACCTGTATCCTGCAGCACGTAAGCGTAATCTATCTCGTGCGGACATTCTTGCAAATGCCGCAGCAAAAAGCGACGGAATGAATAGAATAGTTATGATTGCGTGTAAAACAATCGCCACTTCAAAGGAGGCTTTTTGCCAACCCACCAATAGTATTGCAGTACTCACAGGCGCGAGGAGAGAGAAAATAGATCTCAATTGAGGAAGGGGTGTGGATGTTGTAACTCGGGTCCAAAAGCGGCGACCGGCGTCTCGGGTTTTAATTCTAAAATTCAAAGCCTGTTCTTGACGGATTTGTCTCTCACTATTCTCCGCATAAGGCGTAGGGAGGGACTTGCCCGTCTTGCTCACAACCTGCCGAGGTTGAGGGGGGCTTCATTAGTTCGCTTATTTTTATGAATGAAACGCTAATTCTCGCACCCTCACATTTCTTGAAGGTGACACGTTCGCCAAAACGGGCGTGTAGCATAGTCTGGATAATGCACCGGCCTCCTAAGCCGGGGACCGTGGGTTCGAATCCTGCCACGTCCGCCATCATCCAAAGGCCAATCCATGCCTTCGTCCCGAGTCAGAAACTTTGTGCAAAAAATTCTCAAATGGTATTCTAGCATGCATAGTTGAACGAATGTGAACATCACATTCGGCAAGTGATGTTAGTAATTCCTCACGCAAATCATCAGGAAGGGAGAGTCGTCTGCCAATTAGGACATTGTGAAGTTGAGCAATGAGGTCTTCGGAGTCCAGTCCGTGGTCATTCATTAATCGGTCAACCTCAGCTAGAGCACCGGCCAAAACTTTGGTTTTGCGACCTTTGACATTTTCCCAACGCCACTCGACAACTCTTCCTCTCAAAGCGAGTTCGAGTAGATGTCTGCCAGCTTGGAGAGTTGTTGATTGAACCAAACGATGGACGGCAGATCTATCAGAAGCAAATCCACGTGCCTCTAGCATTTCAAGAGTGAAAATTGCCTTTCGTAAATTTCCTTCCGCGATATACGCGATATCCCCCAATACGCCTTCATCAATCTCGGCTGATTCCTGATTCGCGATACGCTTCATGACTGAAACAACCTCTTCTCTGTCTGTGGCTGGGATTCTAATCATCCTAGTTCTAGAGCGGAGGGCATCGATAAGTCGGGAGGGGGCCCGCGCAACCAAAATGAATCGGGATGCGCCGCCTACAGTTTCCATCATTCGACGTAAGTAGGCTTGTCGTATCGAACCTAATTGGTCAGCGTCTTCGATAACTAGAAGTCTACTGATAGGAATTATTCCAGGAGTTAATTCCGATTCCTTTCCAGCCGGTGCAACATCATCAGGGCCCGCTGCAACTATTTTTCTATCATAGGCATCGAGGCTTAACCTCCCTGCTAAAGTGTCGGAAGAACCGGATCCTCCGGGTCTAAGGAATTCTTCGAACTTTGCCATGGCGCCGCGTGTTCGAACTAAATCTCGAGCCTGAAGAATATGAGTCGTAGATTTCCAACCTGGACCTAATATCTGTCGAGCAACAAGTCGCCAAGAAGCCGTCTTCCCAACACCCGGAGGGCCTGTGATTAGGAGGTGAGGGGGCTCGAGGGCAAGGCTGGCGCTGACAAGAGATTGTCTAACACCCTCAGGCACTGCTAACTCCTCGAATGTACGCGGAGCGTGTATACTGAGCCAGCTCGCCACGAAGAAGCGTAAGTGTGACGGGTCTTGAAGTCCACGATGATTCAACGTGCTTTTAGAATCTTGAAGCCACGATCTGTGCCTTCTTTACGGGGCTTGGCAAAAATCCGGTAACCACACTTGTGACAAGACTTTCCTATAGCCCCCACTTCTATCCACTCAATGTGCCCACAACGAACACACTTGTATCGTGTTTCAAGAGAGTCCATTGGGGAACTACAGTGGTTGCATGAAACATTGCCGTCAGTATCGTACGGCTTGCGGTCGGTGCGGTTGCAGGATCGGCACTTGTAGAGAGTAAGCCTGTTAGCCATCGAGCCGCCGACCTAGCGGCCCTTCTTCAATCTGCTCATTGGGCAGAAAGGGCTCTAACGGGCTTGGCGGCATATCTCAACGAAGTTTTCAAAGATTTTAGCACCATACTCTGAATCGTTGACTTCGGGGTGAAATTGGAGTCCGAAACGGTCTTGTTTTTTATTTTCCATCGCTTGAATTTCGCAAGATTCGCTACTCGCTGTAATAATGAAATCTTCAGGCACGCGAACAACCTCGTCGTTATGGCTCTCCCAAACGGTTTGGGTGTCTGGGGTATCTGCAAATAAGGGTCCTCCTCCATCGATTAAATCGATAGATGCGGCTCCGAATTCAGGGGCCGGCGCTTCTCTAGCTTCGCCTCCATAGAAGCCAGCCATGAATTGGTGTCCCGCACAAATTCCTAAGATTGGAATTTCAAGAACTAAATATGCTCCACAATTTCCTAATTCGCCAGTTAAGCCGACACGAGCAGCGCCACCAGATAGAATTAGGCCGTCTAATTCTCTCAAATTTTCAACTGGGGTATTGTTTGGTAATATCTGCGTGTCTACACCGAGATATCGTAACATTCGCCATTCACGGTGAGTCCATTGACCGCCATTATCGATGACATCGATGACTAGGCGCCCATCGCTCATGTCAAACTCGGGCCATAGAAGGGTGATGAATGATGCCC
>DUIL01000159.1:4724-5062 GCA_013330385.1 Candidatus Thalassarchaeaceae archaeon | reverse complement strand
AGCAAGGGCTTCACTAGCCATTCTAATACGGCTTAGATAATTGTCGAATTCTTCAGGACTAATCGGTTTGCCATCCATACGAATTCGTTCCTCAACAGTAACTAGATGAGGGGTCGTAAACAATCCAGTCTTGAATCCCGAATCGCAAGCTGCACTTGATAGAAGAGCACATAGAGAGCCTTTGCCGTTTGTTCCAGCGACGTGAATTGAAGGGAATTTTATCTGTGGATTGCCAAGTCGCTCAAGCAAGGGCTCAATTCTTTCAAGACCTAGACTCATACCTGCAAATTGCCGTTCTGTGAGCCATTCTCGGTCGTTCATTCACTCGCCTCAGCCGT
>DUIL01000159.1:2525-4392 GCA_013330385.1 Candidatus Thalassarchaeaceae archaeon | reverse complement strand
CCTAGTAGCAGTTCGGGGACGGGTCAAGGTGATATGGCCCTTGAAGTTCGTGGAGGCTGTGTCCGGCGAAAGTGAAAGTGTCATCGACATGATGCGAGAGCAATGGCAATCGATGGCAGGTATGGCTGCGATGTTTGTTGGGACCATTGCAATAGGTCTCTTTATTCAGCCACTATACAATGTTCCAGAAGCTCGTGCCTTTGGGGAAGAAGGGACTACTAAATCGAGTTTTATTCTCTTTGAGTTAATAATGATTGGAGTTTTCACTGTCGTTATTATTTGGCTGGCGAGGAAAGGAATGGAATCTCTAATCAAAGGAATTGTGATGTTTGCACTTTGGATGAGTTTGTTCTATTCTATTCAGCCATTCTCACTAATTGCCCTCTATCTTGTTGGGTTGGAAACAGCTACCAGTGTTGGGTTAAGTGCATTAGTAATTTCAGTTGGTGCTATGGTAGCCCTGCACAAATATCCTGAATGGTGGGTTGTCAACTCTGTTGGTGTTATGGTCGGGGCTGGTGTAATTGTGATGATTGGAATTTCTTTTGTTCCTACTTTGATCATTATGTTCATGGTTCTTGCAGCGATATACGATTACTGGGCAGTTCACAAGTCGAAACATATGCTTGAGTTAGCAGATACAATGATTGGACTCAAACTACCTGTCTTACTGGTAGCGCCTAAAGAGAAAGGTTACTCTTTCCTTGACCAGGATGGAGATATCATGAGAGACGAGGACTCTCCTCCACCTCCGCCAACTGTTGATGGGGTCTTTGATGCTGAATTAGTTACAAAGAAAAAAAGCCGAGATGCCCTATTCATGGGATTAGGAGATGTAATCTTCCCTGGGATGCTAGTGATTTCTGCAGTCACCTTCCTACCAGATTGGGGAGTGGATGTTTGGAACATCTTTGGAGATATTTACCTAGCACAATTATTCGTTGGTATTGGAACTCTAATTGGAGGGCTTGTTGGATATGTTGCTCTCATGTGGTTTGTGGCCCAAGGAAATCCTCAACCAGGCCTTCCTCTACTAAATGGAGGCGCAATTTTGGGGTACATAATCAGTGGAATAATTGCTGTTGGACCTTCTGAGTTATTCCAAGCAATCACATTCCTGTGATAGATTTCTCCCGATTCATTGAAGGATGAAGGACCAGCCCTTGGGGCTGGTCGACATGCTAGACATGAGGATGTTCAGAGAACACGCGGATGTTCTGAGAGCAGACCATGACAAGCGCGATATCCCTCATGATAACATAGATTCTGTCATTCGTTTGGATGAAGAATGGAGGCAGACACGCTACGATTCGGACCAATTACGCAAGAAGCGTAACGAGGCTGCTCGTGGAATTGCTGCAGCCAAGAAATCAGGTGATGAGGCCGCTTCCAAGGCAATCATGGCCGAAGTTGCTAGCATTGGTTCAGAAATTGATGCATTGACTGAGAAAGCAGATGCTTGTCTTCTTGAGCGTGACTCTATTCGAATGCGTGTACCAAATATTCTCCACGAATCTGTTCCAGTAGGGGAAGATGACCAAAAGAATACTCTTCACAGCCTACGTGGAGAAAAGATTGAGTTGGGATTTGAGGCAAAAAACCACAATGATTTGATTGAACAAAATAATTGGGTTGATCTAGCGAGAGGAGCCAAGGTAGCAGGCTCTAGATTCTACTTCCTACAAGGTGACTTAGCTCGTCTGGAGATGGCACTACAACAATACTCTGCAAACTTTCTAGTTGGCCGAGGATACACACTAGTCCAACCTCCTTTGATGATGAATAGAGAGGCTTACGAGGGGGTTACCGATTTGGCGGACTTTGAGACAGTAATGTATGGTGTTGAGCCTGACAAATACTACCTCAT
>DUIL01000159.1:0-2191 GCA_013330385.1 Candidatus Thalassarchaeaceae archaeon | reverse complement strand
GCTACCAGTGAGCACCCTCTAACTGCGATGAGAATGGATGAAATCATCGAACCTGCAGAACTACCAATAAAACAGGTTGGAATTTCGCAATGCTTCCGTCGAGAAGTTGGAGCACATGGATTGTCAGATAGAGGAATTTGGCGTGTCCATCAATTTACTAAGATTGAGCAAATAATCATCTGTAATCCTGATGATTCATGGGACCATCATGAAGAATTATTGAGCAACGCAGTTGAACTTTGGGATAGTCTTGACCTTCACTATCGAATTGTAAATATTTGCACAGGAGATATGGGTACGGTTGCTGCAAAGAAATACGATCTAGAGGCTTGGTTACCTGGTGCTGGTGCATACAAAGAAGTAGTCTCCTGCTCGAATTGTACGGACTACCAAGCAAACAGACTCCGTATGAGATACAGAACTGCCGATGGTAATGCTGCTGTTCATACTCTAAACTCGACTGCTGTAGCAACTTCTCGGGCTCTTGTCGCGATAATGGAGCAGTATCAGAACGAGGATGGAACTGTTCGAGTCCCAGATGTCCTGATACCACACATGAATGGTCAGGCCGTGCTTCAGCCACTAGCCTGAACTTTGGAGCGATTTCGCATCCATTTCTTAACAATCATGTACATCAGTATTCCAACTAATATCGCTGCAATAGGTGCCAATACAATTGCGAATATTGTTAGAAAAATACTGGCTATATTCTCACCGGTAGATACTACTGGGTTGGCGAGCCCTCCTGTGAACATAGTTGAAACTCCTCGGGTAACTACAGTAGCACCCTGTACTACTGCACTGACACCACCACCTGCAATGATTGCCAAGGTCCACTGAATCACGGGATCAGTATCTCCTTCAAGCACTAAAGCAGTCATACCCGTACCTGCGACTACAGCTGCAGGGCTAGCTATAGTATCCAGCATATTATCAACCCAAGGAACATAATATCCGGCAAATTCAATGAGGGTTGCTGCACCTAACAATATTACAGCAATATTGGAGTCAAAATACTCGAATGGAGTGCTTGCTAAGTCGATATCGATTGTATCTGCTCTAACAGCAATTGAAAGGAGGAAAGGAGGGAGGAAAACCCTGAATCCAGAGGCTGCAGCAAGTCCAATCCCCATGCATAAAGCAATGATAACATCGAATTCGTTCATGATGTTGCCAGTAGTTGCTCATTATTGAATCCAATGCCGTCATAATTCACTCAAAAAATGAAAAAATAGCAATTTTCATACAATTTTAATTATTTCCACGGAAATTTAGCAGACCAGACTATGAAATCAAAGAGAATGCATTGGATTGCTAGCATCAGACTACCAGCCAACATTAGTCCAGAACCATCAATGGAATCTTGGTAAGAGGAATAAGCAAGAGCCCCCATGAGGAAATTCCCTAATGACACTAGGAATAGAATTCCTATAACTAAAATTGGAGTCCATGAATATTGATTGTTAATGTGAAAGAGGGTGCTTTCCAACCATAGAGCTGAGGGAATTAGGACCAATGCATTAGCAATGAACAAATTTTGTAGTCCCGAACCATTGGAATCTGACCATGGCCAATGCATGTCTTCCAACGAGGTAGTTTCTAATTGAAAAAGAACAATCCACCAATAGATTAGGTATCCAATTGCTGCAATAAACATGAAGGGAACTATTCGATTCTGCCAAGTTGAGGGAATTCCACCCCAGAGTGATTGAGCATCATTGGCTCGACTAACTCCATAGACATATGAAAGAAGAACTAATAATCCAAATATTCCAGTAAATAATCTAAGAAAATCTCGATTCAAATCCATGGAAACACCAAATCATTCTCCAAGTTCAACTAATGTATCACCCATATCAACACGATCACCAGTAGCGAAATTGACGGTGACCACCTCACCTGCTCGTGGTGCTTGGATTCTATGTTCCATCTTCATTGCCTCCATTACTAGCAACGCCTGCCCTTCACGAACTCTTTGACCTTCTTTGACAAGAACTTCGAGAATTGTTCCGGGCATTGGCGCTGTTAAACCACCCTCGCCTGCATCCGAATCAGTACTTCCCGGCTCGTGTCCATGCACCACATGAATACGGCCATTGAGATGTATCCACCATGAGTCACCAACCTTAGCAACATGAGCAAATTGAGCCGCACCATTTACTTCGACAACAAGACGACCGGGGTGTTCATC
>DUIL01000151.1 GCA_013330385.1 Candidatus Thalassarchaeaceae archaeon | reverse complement strand
CGTTGTCAATCCAAGTGCCACCGGAAAATCCAGTTACCTTTCTTGTAGGAATGTCTAATGCTCTAAGCAATGCCGCAAACACAGTAGCATATTCATCACAACTACCCTCATGAACCTCTTCTAAAATCCATAAACTTG
Organism: Candidatus Thalassarchaeaceae archaeon; assembly: GCA_013330385.1. Lineage (GTDB taxonomy): Archaea > Thermoplasmatota > Poseidoniia > Poseidoniales > Thalassarchaeaceae > MGIIb-O1 > MGIIb-O1 sp12570u. The sequence goes on along the minus strand of DUIL01000151.1, from coordinate 5,837 downwards.
TATCCCAGAGAAGGGAACCTGATTCAAAAAATGAAGAACTATTTGCTCCAGAACCGTCGTAATTACGGAGGAATGTGGTAGTATTGTTACCATTAATTAGGAATTGTTGAATTGCTTCTACTTGATCCCAAGCAGAAGAATAACCTGATTCATTAACAATTTGCCACGCTATTCGAGTTATATTATCTGAAGATTCAATTTTACCCAAATCCTTCGCATAAGAGCTATTCAGGAATACGGTGGTGTTATCTCGAATCGCTGCATTCATAGTTACTTGTGGTGCTGTGACATAGAGGCCATCAATGGTGGATGAATCAATTAGAATATCCCTCGTATAATTAGAGAAATTTAATCCAGCATCGACGTCAATCCAATTCGTATAATTAACGGCATTATATGGTGCAATTAATTCATCACCAGGATACAATATCCCATTATTTCTGAAGAAAATTTCCCAACCGAAAAGTGTAGAGTCGTCCCAGAAGTCCTGATGTGCCACGCCTTGTGTGGTCGACCAAGCAGGCCAAATTGGAGTATAGCCAACAAGGCTTGAGTTTACACCCCATGAAACGCCTGTGTATGAATCATAAGTGTGCCAACGCCAATATTGAGTTAAATTGTAATCAACTCCAGCAGTAGTATTTGAGGCAATGAAATACAACATGTTAGAGGATATATCGTCAGAAGGATCCCAAGGATTCATTGTAGCATCTGCACAATCATTATCCCAAAACGCAGGTGGACATTCATCTCCATCTGGTATTCCCCCTCCATCGGTATCGGGATTTAACCAATCTAAACCGAGTTCCTGCTCAATTGTATCAGGTATTCCATCTCCATCTGTATCTAGAGGATTCATGTCATCATTCGGATTATTCTGAGGGTTGGTGCCATCGATATATTCTTGATAATCAGTCACTCCACCATTATCTGTATCTGAGTTATTCCAAAGTGTAGTATAGTTGTCAATGGACATATTACCTCCATCTATACCATACATCAAGGGACATCCAGTAGTGTTCTCAAACCAATTATTCAGTCCGTCGTCATCAAAATCTGCAAGATTGTTACATGGCTCACTTGGATCAGTACCGTTGAGTATCTCATCCAAATCATTCACACCATCGCCATCTGTATCAGTCATGTTAGGATGAGAGATGTAACCAAATGAGCCGAGAGATTCCTCCCAATCGGCTAAACCATCACCATCAGTATCCTCGTAATCATCATCACAATGAATCTCATTTATGGCTCCAGGACTTGCATCCCAACACCATGAACTATTGAGTACAACAATGAACAAAGCCCCTGCTGGCATCAAAGTATCAAGAGAACGTAAAGTGTTGCTACTGACTGATTCATACATGAACGGAGTTCTATTACCATTTGACTCTTCGAAATAGGCCATAGGCTCTCCATTTTGTCTGAAATCTATTGGAGTTGGGTCAAGTTTTGATGTATTATTGACAGTCAGTGAACTGTCAGTTGGATCCCAAGCAACAATATCAAGGTAGAGCTCGTAAGTAGATTTGCAGGGGTCGGTTCCATGAGCTGGCGTTAATTCAGTTCCATCACTTACTCCTCCTCCATCTGTGTCAGAATTATTCCATTGAGTGCAAGTCATATTTTCTTCCCAGTTTTGGATACCGTCATCATCAATATCTCCTGCATCCTCAATTCTCGTAGGGTCAGTCTCCCCCTCGTCTACAATCCCATTGAAATTAGTATCCTCCTCTCCATCATCAAATTGATCGCCGTCGGTATTATTGCTTCTTGGATCCGAGGCTTGAGGAGGGTCTCCATATGAGCCATTCACCTCCACTCCATCAGAAATACCATCACCATCTGTATCTATGTGTGTAGGATCTGTCAATAGAATTAGAGCTTCATAAGAATCATTCAGACCATCTCCATCAGTGTCATTATCATTAGGATCAGTATATGTCACACCATCTACTTCAGCTGTGAAAATAAGACAACCGCCTGGGCCTATCTGCTGAACTGGATTACAAGGAGATTCAGTACTAGTTCGGTTTTCGGGGCCAGGCCTCCAGTATTGCCTAGGGGGATAGACAGAACCATTTCTTGTACTCCAAGCCGGATTTACATATTCGTACAGATTTACTAAACCGTCACCATCGGGGTCCCCTGAAGTACCATCATCGCCACTGTTGGAAGTAGGATCTAGACCATTGGCCACCTCCCAACCGTCTGGCATTCCATCGCCATCAGTATCCCAACCGTCTGGATCCTCGTCGGTTTCATTGTCTCCATCATCATCATTAGTTGCACAATCAGCGTCGCCGTCGTTGTCGTTATCCCAATTGTCAACTAATCCGTCATGATCATCGTCGAAGTTGTTGGTACAAAGATTACCCATTGGATCTTCGTCCGCACCATCTGAGTTTAGCCCTTGAATCAATTGCATGGCGCTCTCCTCATCCCAGTTGCTAACCGGAACTGTTCCATTCCACCAAACACCATTGTCTAGTTCGTTAGGTGTAGATGAAGAATCCCAATTAGATGGTATAGAGTATTGATATTCATTCAGATTTGTCAGAGAATCCCCGTCGGGGTCTCCAATCGAACCATTGTCACCCGTAGCAGATAAAGGATTGAGTCCATATTGCCATTCCCACCCATCGGGGAGACCATCATTGTCAGAATCCCAATCTTGAGGCTGAGTACCAATGTAAAATTCGAGACCGTAAGTCAGTCCATCGCCATCGGCATCAGTAGAACCAACTGCCTCCCAAGCACCGAATTCGATTGCCGAGTATGTTGTTAGTAACATCATAGCACTAAAAAGAATAGCAGAACGCTTCTTCCTAATTGATTTAGGATTTACAAAAACTGCGTCGCCGAATGTCAAACAAGAAGCCCCCTACCGCCTACGGCGGTTCATACCTGTCTTAAGAGGAATGGAGCATCGTTCGGACGATAAGTGGGAATTATGTCAGATTAGTTCAATGTCGTCATCATCATAAACCATCTCATCAACTACCTCATCCTCGACAACTGGATCTGGTAAATCATCAATGTCGTCATTTTCTTCATCAGCCTCAGCATCTCCATTTAAAGCCTCAAGATAGGCTAAATGTGCAGCCCATTTTCTACGATTTAATCTACTTTGTATTCCACCGAAAATCAGCAATATACCAACCACTGTAATAATCAAGGTTGAGAGCCTCGGATGAGTTATCTCATTTATCAAAAGTTCAACAATGGAATTGATTCCAACAACCATAACAACTGTTGTTTCAGCAGTATAACTTTCAGGCCAACTTTGTTCAGTATCGTGTGGTTCGGCAACTACGGTAACACGAGCTTCTTCACCATTATTTGCTGAAGCGGGAACTGTTACTTCAAGAATGAAAGTCACCTCTTCAAACGGATCTAACTCAATAAGTTTGGAACCTGTAGGCCCCCCTATATCAACAGACCAACCTGCATTGTCTACTTCAGCATCTAGAAGTACTATCAATGGACTATTTCCCTTGTTCTTGACCTTCAGTTGGAAGTCATAAACTTCTCCAGGTGCTAATTTCCTATTTGAGGTGACTTGGACTATCTCTAGATTCGGCTCATCAGCATCAACCTCAAACACCATTGGAAGGTCGAAGTACCTTGGATCTGAATCTGTGGTGTCCTCCATTATTCTAAGGTACACCGTATGGTTTCCAACCACCACTTGATTAGTTAGAGTGACCTTTACGAATACCTCTGTGTAATCTCCAGGACCAAGAGAAACTATTGGCACGGCAGAAGAATTCTCATCTAATATTCGATATTGCCACTGACCATAAGCAGGATTACGATCGGTATTATCTGCCAAGTTCACAGGATTAATGATTTGCCATTGGGTGGCGGATTCCCCAGTAGTCATACTGTTTGTAATTCGGACACGTAAATTGACTTCAGGATCTTCGGCAGAAGAACACAATGAGACTTGAATGTGACCCAACGGTGTACCGTCACAGTCTTGTGAGACCTCTGCTCTAATTCCAAATGTACGCTGTATTGTGAATGCTACAGTAGTACGTAGTGAGGCATTTCCACTACTTATTACTTCCAATTCAATCATTCCAATATCAGGGTCTTCGCGATCAGAAGATGGTTTCACATTGAAGCGAAGAACTTGGGTTGAATGCCGTTCAAGGGCAGGGATGTGGAATGTCCCATCACCTGCATCCTCAAGAATTCTCTCACCTGAGTCATTATCATAAATCTGAATTATCGACTTCGCGCGTTGTAATACATCAACACGGAAAGTATCGGTGTCAAACCCGGTGTTAAAAATTTCTAGCAGGAACGTATTGAATTGATTGTCCTCAACATATCTTGGGATGTTAGGGTCGATGTCGTCTGGGCGGGATGAATTGGCAAAAGGCACCTCGTGGTCCTCATCCCAAATAGAGACATCTGGAGGTTGGTATACCTCTAATTTTTCTAAATCTAGAGTAAGGACATCTTGGTCAACTACTGTTTCAACACCCTCTATGTCCGCTTCAGCAACTGCTCTAATCTCTATTCTATCTGGAGTTCCTGTCAAATCATCAGGAGCAGTGATAGTTAGAATAGGATTCAATATATCTCCACCAGAATTCAACTCATACCCCCCTGGAGAATCAAACTCGACTAACCATGAGCTGCCTAAATCAGTAAGTAACTCAAGTTCAATCGACATCGATTTTGAAGAATCCCCCCTATGTACTAATTGGAGTGGGACTGGTGTAGTCTCACCCGGTGCAACGTACTCTACATTCCTATCTTGACGATGATTGATAGCCACACCCCATTGCTTCATCTCTACAGGTTCGTGCTCAACAATGAATGCATTACCTTGGATATCAGTTATCTCTAATTCTACTGTGTATTCTCCTGATGGAAGACCGCTAGGATAGACCCATTTGTACTCTCCGAAAATACCTTGACTAGTGTCTCTAATCCCATCGTCATCAGAAGAAATCTCGTGATCAATCCGGTAAATACCGTCAGGATCTCTCATTAGAAGACGTACTGAATCCATATCATATCTGCCGAAAGCACTCTTGACATCGAAGGTGAATTGCATTGTTCTGTCTGCCAGAACATCGTTAGGAAACCACTCTAATTCAATACCATCAGCTAACTCAGAGCCATCGCGTTGTAACAGAACTTCGCTATCCTCTATAGCATTGGATTCAACTTCTAGATGAGAAAAGCGATTTTCTTCTCCATCTATCTCATTCCAAGCAACTTCAGCCTCGCAGCTATCCCCAAATGGGCTACCGCCCGATTCACAACCTGTCATTTCAGCAGTAATTTCTACAATTAACTCTCGATCTTTAGAAATAATGAAACTCTCATCTCCATCATCAAGAATAATCTCAAATGATTCGTGATCAAAATTACAGGAATTAGTAATCCCTGCATTGCAAGCAGCTGTTTCCCATGACACTGAACCAACAACGTCACTATCGACGCTGATTGTGATATCCCAAGTAACTTGTGAATTACTAGGACCTTGTGACCTAAGGAATAACTCGATTGGGACGTAAGTATCAGAAGAACTGCCATGCTTAGGTCGACCAAATATCTGAAGATTGCTCATTAATTCACCCGAACTGAATTCTAATGTGGAGTCTAAAGCACTATCACTCAGTTGGCCACCTGATTCCGGAACTTGAGTAGTGATGTACCCATCACCTCCTGAAGAAGCATTAGCTTCAGCGAAATATAATGTGTATAATTTCAAATCGATATCATCTGAAGCCTCAAATTTAGTGTCTTCTTGTAATTCAGAGGAATTCTGCGCGAAAAATAGCATAGATGGCGTCAACAACAGGGCTGTGACG